>NZ_JAKUFP010000005.1:0-244490 GCF_022663495.1 Bacillus cereus group sp. BfR-BA-01383 | reverse complement strand
AGGCGTTTTCTGTTCAAAATTGAACAAAAAGCGCCTTATTTTTCTCTATAATGAATTTTTTTATAAAAAACGCAAGTTTTTCAGTGCCCTCGTTCAATACCAGACTCATGCCTAAAATCTACCTGTTTTATATTTAAAGAGATTCGCACTAATGATAATTTAAACAAAGTGAATTATTTACAATCGCAATTATGTTGTTTAAAATCAATTACCATACGCCCTTGAATTCTACCTTGTTCCATTTCTTCGAATACATCTTGTACTTCATCTAGATGACAAGTTTTGACAACCGGCACTACTCTTCCTTCTGCACCGAACATAAATGCCTCTTCTAAATCTTTACGAGTTCCTACTAAAGAGCCAACTACTTCAATTCCGTCTAGTACCAGTCGCGGAATGTTTAAATCCATAGTTTCTACTGGTAAACCTACCGCCACTACTTTACCGCATGCACGTACTGCATCAACTGCTGAGTTGAATGCTACTTTAGAAACGGCTGTTACTACAGCAGCATAAGCGCCACCAAACGCCTCTTGAACAATTTTATCAGCAGGACCTTGAGAAATTGGATTGATAGTCATATCAGCGCCAACCTCTTTTGCTAATGCTAATTTGTCGTCATTAATATCTACTGCAATTACCTTTGCACCATATACATGCTTAGCATATTGGATAGCTAAGTTACCTAATCCACCACAACCATAGATTACGATAGGTTGACCTGGTTTAATATCTGATACTTTAATAGCTTTATATGTAGTTACACCTGCACATGTAATAGATGATGCTTGAGCAGGATCTAATCCTTCTGGTACGTTCACCGCATAATCAGCTGTTACGATACACTGTTCAGCCATACCACCATCTACTGTATAACCAGCATTCTTAACTTCACGACAGAATGTTTCTCTACCAGTTACGCAATATTCACAACGTCCACAAGATTGGAACATCCATGCAATACTTACACGGTCACCAATCTTAAGTGAAGTTACATCATCAGCTATTTTCGTAACAATACCTACACCCTCATGACCTAAGATGCGGCCATCTGTGTTACCAAAATCATGATTTGCAACGTGTAAATCAGTGTGGCAAACTCCACAATACTCTACATCTACTAACGCTTCGCCTGAACGTAACGGACGTAATTCCTTTTCAATAACTTCAATGTTTGCTTTGCTGTTTTTATTAACGACTACTGCTTTCATATGTGATCTCCCCTTTAGTGTTTTAGAATTTTAATGAGTTCATCTCACAACTTCTGTCTTCACTGTTTTGGCTAATTATTGTGCCAAATTTAAGTGTTCAATCATCATTACATGTTCATCATAACACGTAATTTTATAAGTACACTGTAAAATTTTGAACAATATTTGAATTATTATCCAAAACGTGTTTGGATGTATCAGGCTATTTTTTGATTTTATATGCGATATATATAGAGGTATAAAAAAAGGAATGTTTTTAAATATGAGAAATTATGACTATAAGTAAGTGGCATATTTCTATGTAGAAATTAGACAAAGTAGATTTAGAGGATATATCAACAGACTATTGACCAATATAAAAAGCTCTTCATTTGAAGAGCTTTTTATATTCGCTTCATCGAAATTGTTTCACGAATGCTTTGTAAATTTTGTAGTGTTTCCTCTTGTCGTTGCAACGACAAGCCCACATACAAAGTATCTAATTATTGAAAAAAGAAAAACCTTTATTAGGCATCACTATTCATTTTAATTTCTCCTATGTATTCTGCCGTAACATGTGACACGATTATTCATACTTATTATTATTTCTCCCCATGTTTCACTGCGTATAATGCGGCTTGTGTACGATCGTCTACTTCCAATTTAGCTAAAACATTTGAAACATGTGTTTTCACAGTTTGTTCCGTAATATGAAGTTCTGCTGCAATCTCCTTATTACTTCTACCTTTCGTAATTTCACGAAGTACCTCTTGCTCTCTTTTTGTTAACATAGAAAAAGGATTTTCTTTTTCTTTCTTTCCTGCAGGACGTCCTATTAATGCAGATGTTACTTTCGGATGGAAATTTGCGTTCCCTTGATGTACGGCAATAATAGAAGCGACAAGTTGCTCAGGTTGTACTTCTTTTAATTGATAACCATCTGCTCCAGCTTCGAGTGCTGGTAAAACATAATCTTGCTCTGAAAAACTACTTAACATAAGTATCTTTATCGTCTCATCGTATTCTTTAATACGTTTTGTTGCCTCAATTCCATCCATCTTTGGCATAGATACATCCATTAGTACGACATCCGGTTTTTCTTTTCGTACAAAACATAATGCCTCTTCACCATTTTCTGCTTCCCCAATAATTTCAAATTCTTTCCTCGTCTTCAAAAAGAATACGAGTCCCCTTCGAACGATATGATGATCCTCAACTAGTAGCAACTTGATCTTCACCCTTCTTCTCCCCTTCAAACCGGTAATTGAATTTCTATTTTTGTACCCTTTTTTAGCTCTGTTTTTATTTGAAATGATCCACCCATTAACTGTATACGTTCCTTCATACTTTTTAAGCCAAGTGCGGACTTTCTTACTTGCTCTTGTATAAATCCTATTCCGTTATCTTCTATGTAAAAATGTAGCTGGTTATTTTCCATTCTTAAAAGAACATGCACCTTTTCACATGAAGCATGTTTTTTACAATTATGTAGTGCTTCTTGACTAATACGCCATAAAACCTCTTCTATTTCATCACCAATTGAAACCATCCCATCAATTCGAACTTTCACTTCGATCCCTAATAGCTTCCCGTAATTTTGAATCGCTTCTGCTAAGCCTTTCTCTAACCCTTCAGGTCTTAATTGCCAAATTAATAGCGTCATCTCCTGCAAAGCTTCCTGTGATAGTTCCCCTATATAGTTCAACATCTCTTGCAAGTCTCTATCTTCCGTCATATTTAGAGTACCTTTAGCTGTTAGCATAATAGAAAATAACAATTGTTTAACTGAATCATGTAGATCACGAGCCAACCGATTTCTTTCCGCTACAACTACGTATTTACGTTCTTTCTCAACTAACTGAATACGTTGTATTGTCGTTCCAATTTGAAATGCAATCGATTCTAACAACGCTAACTCTTCCTCTGAAAAATGCGTTTTATAAGGCTCAGCCACATTTAATAGACCAAATTTCTCTAATCCGGACCTAAGCGGAATTGTCGCATGATGTGTAACATCTTCGGTCTCTCCCCAATTACATTCAATCGCATCCTCTATTCGTTTACATTCAATAATATTTGTCGCTTTTTCCAATTTCCCGTTCACAAAACGCTCTACACACCAGCAGTCTCCTTCACACATCGGTTTCTTTTCTTGCCACGTAAGAGCCGGGGGTAAGTTTTGGTCTACAAGCATACGATACTTTCCATTTTCATCAATGAAGAATATCCACCCTGTTTGTAAATTCATAACTTTTAACAATGTATGTAATACTTTTTCTAACATTTCCGGTAAATTTGTTGCTTCATTTAGTAACTCAGCAATTTCTTTTAATGCTTCTAAACGATGCATCTCTTTTTCTTCAAAGTTCATTCTCATCACCAACTACCATTATAACATTAAGAAATTTCTAAATTCTACAAACAAAAAAGAGCTGAATTCTTTCAGCTCTTTTTGCTATATCAACTTTTAGCATCATAATTCTTGTTACTGACCTGTACCAAATGTTGAAATCACTTTTTTTAGGAGATATCTAATACAGCTCATTCAAATCTGCTGATCTTCAAATCCAAATTCTAAGTGAAAACAGAAATTAGCTAATTTTCTTTAACTATCTGATAAAGATTGTCCCCCATGAATATGCTGTAAACTTTCAGTAGTAACGAACATATTCGCTGCTGGCATTTGCACTTGATTTTTATGAACCATAGACATTAACTCAAATCTTACTTGTCTAGAAGTTTCAAAATAATCTTCTGGCTTAATCAAACCTGTAATACAAAATTCATATCCAATATATTTAAGATTAGGATTTAAGTCTGTAACACCAACATATTTAAACGGCTCAACTGCCTCATCCTCTACTCTATAAAGACTGTGAGCCAATTTTTCATTACAAATCACACAGACTTCCTCTAATAATCCCTTAACTCTTGTGGGATCTTCCTGATAGCTTACCGTGATCCTTTCAATCACTCGCATCCATCCTTTATTAAAGTTTTGTATCGTTCTGATCTCTCCATGTGGTATAGTGAGAAGTTTTCCTGACCATTCACGAATTTGCATAAAACGAATACTGATTTCCTCAATAGTTCCTGAATTTGTTCCGTTAAAAGTAACAAAATCGCCAACACGAAACTCTTTGTCCGCTAATCTTGCAAAGCCTAATATTACATCTTTTAGCAACTGCTGTGCCGCAAAACCGATGACAACTCCCGCTATCCCTGCACCTGCAAGAATACTTTTTATATCTACAAATTGGCTAATTAAATATATGATAAGACTGATGATTATGATATATCTAAAAATAGAGCGAATTACACTTTGAATCGTCTGTTCTACCTCTTCATCAAAAAAGTTGGACTTTCTAAAAAACCAATCAATAGTACGGTTTATGGCAAAAGAAATAATGATAAGAACTAAAGCAAATAGGAAAAACCTTAAAATTAAAAACTCCCTCACATAATTAAAAAATTCCTCAGTATACGTTAATACACTCATCTAACCACTTCCTGACTAATGAAAATTTCATACAGAGCTGTTTTATTGTAAATGCATATTTATCATCTCAACACTTGTTTTCGGAACAGCCTGTATCCTGACCTTAAATCGTACTTTCTTAACTATGTATTTGTATTCATTGTTCATCTTTAACAATATAACGCTTTCATCAATCTTTCCATTTTAGATGTCCTTTTCTATTTACTATAAATATACCCTTTTTAATAGTCTAAATGGGGATTACAATAGAAATTTTTATAAACAACTTTGCAATACTCACCTCGTTCAAAGGAATATATTCACATAACACCGAATAGTTCATTTAATACTTTTTTCTCACGGAGGTTACAAACAAACGTAAAAAAGAGGCCTTTTGGGAAGGCCTCTTTTTTACTTCACTTCTGCATTTAAACAAGACTTCAAATGTCCAAGTGCATATTCATGTCCTTGTGCATTAAAAGATGCAACGGCCTTTTCATAAACAACAATTTTAAATCCTTTATTATAAGCATCTACTGCTGTATGAAGAACACAAATATCAGTACATACACCTACAAGATGAACTTCTTCTATCCCTCTTTCTCTAAGCTTCATCTCTAAATCCGTTCCAGCAAATGCACTATATCGTGTTTTGTCCATGTAATTTACATTCTCAGCATTTTTATTTTTTTCGTATACATCTTGCAATTCACCGAATAAGTCTCTTCCATTTGTACCTGCTATATTATGTGGAGGAAATAACTTCGCTTCTGGATGATATACATCATTCTCTTCATGTTTATCAATCGCAAACACTACGTAATCTCCATTTTCAATGAATTGCTTCGTTATATGTACAATTTCTTTCTCAATTTCTTGGCCCGGCTTTCCGCAAGTTAAAGCACCTTGTTCAGCTACAAAATCATATGTATAATCAATGTTTATAAGAGCTCTTTTCATAACTACAATCTCTCCTTCTTCTGTTTCACAGTAAACAATAGAAAATTTGTTATTACGACATCGTATGTACTATTCGACATTTCAAATGAAATACCTACATTGTTCTTGTAAAACTTACCTCAATCCGAGTTTATCATAAAACCGATAAATAAAGACAAAACATACTGTTCCTATTAGCATATCGTGGATTTGATAATTGAGTGTAATTTGAATAACCTCTTGTATAGTAAACCAAATTACTGACATCATCATACTAATCAAGACGATACGAACAAACCGATTCACATCTTCAACTTCTTTCTCTGTCATAGTAGTAATAAGTGATTTCTTACTACTTATTACTACTAGAAAGCAGAACAAATTATTCACTATTACATCATTCAACCCAAACAAAAAAGTGCACTACTTTTTTGAGTAGTGCACTTTTTATTCCTCTTAAGACGCAGGCTTCGTTTCAAACGTCGCTTGATTAAAGCTAATGACTTTTCCTTTCGGATCATTGTTTTCATACTGAACTGCAGTAATCGTATGACTACCTGTCTCAAGAGTCTTTTCTTTTAATTGTACTGTTGTCTGTGTTGTACTAGTTACTTGATGTTTATCTGCATACACTTGGTCTACAAAAACGAATGTTTCTATATCGTTTTGAAAATTAGAAAGTTCTAATTCAACTTGCTGAATTAAAGTATCCTTTTTGATGAATACAGTTGGTATATTCCCATTTTCAGAAGTACCATCTGGTGTAATTATTTTTACTTTTCCTTCTCCAACTGGCATTGTTCCTTCAGGAAATACAATCATATTCTCATCACTTGCATTTACAACTTGTTCTTCCTGATTTGACTGTGCATCCTCTTTTTCCTTTGGAGCACCACAGCCTACTAATAACAATACAGACAATCCAGCGATTATGAATTTCTTCAAAATTCATCCCCCCGGTAATTTCATTATAATTTATTATACAAAAATAATTTTAATATTTTCAAACTAGTTTTCAACACTTTCATGAACAAATACTAACTTGCTCACGATTACTGTATCATAATTTCCTTAATAGAACATTAATTTTTTGTAAGCAATAAATAGAAGTTCTTCCTTATTCATCATTTTAGCCCAAAATCGCACCAAAATATCCAAAAAAATAAAAAGACATCGTTACAATGTCTTTTTTATTTATTAGTTAATAAATGTTGTAATCTCATCTACTTCTTTTCGAGAAAGTTTCTTCGGCTTATCTTTCGGAAATCCGAGTGAAATAACCATATTTATTTGTTTTTCAGGCTCAATTTGTAAATATTGTCTCAGTTCATCTTGAGCTAACAATACCGGTCCTGTCATTGGACAAGTGCCAAGCCCTTTCGCATGTGCCGCTAACATTAAGTTTTGTGCCGCTAAACAACTACTCTTAATCCCTTCTTCTTCCCAAACTGAATCAGGAACGAAGGCAATTGGATCAAATATCTTTTCGCGAAACTTTGATTCATATGGCGTTGCCAAACATACGATTAATACTGGCGCTTCAGAGAAAGCTGTCGCATACGGTCCGAAAGAACGTGTAAGTAATTTCCCTGCTTTCTCTTCTCCATTTTCTGCTGCTTTTGCCGCAAGTTTATGTAATGCATCCCATGTCATTTGTTCAATTTCTTTAATTTTCTCTCGATTCATAATAACCAAGAACTCCCACGTTTGTGAGTTCGTATCGCTCGGTGCGTAACGAGCACAATCAATTATCTCTTTTATATCACTAATAGATACTTCTTGTTCTGTAAACTTTCTAACGCTTCTTCTTCCGTGAATTACTTCTTTAAAATCTGTATAATTCATACATCAAATCCCCTTTTTACAGCGTTTTCAAAACTTGTCCTATGGTTGAATTATATCATGAAAAAAAGCTGGGGGAATACCAGCTTTTTTCTTCATTATTAATTGATCACTTTAAACAAACTAATACTTTCCTCATATGCAGCTTGCAGTTTTTTCGTAATTGGCCTTCTCTCGCCGTTTCCAAACTCCTCATCACCAATTTGAACAACTGGGAATATTTCAAGTGGTGTCGCTGTAAAGAAGCATTCGTCAGCCTCGTATACTTCTTGTAATGAAAATTCTCGTTCTTCTACTTCAATATGTAACTCTTTTGCCAATGTAATAACGTAGTGACGAGTAATGCCATGTAAAATAAAATTATCAGCCGGATGTGTAATCAATTTATTATTTTTCACCATAAAGAAATTTGAATGACACCCCTCTGTTACAATTCCATCTCGAACTAATATCGCTTCTTGGTAGCCTTGTTCGTTTATTTTATTTTTAATCATTATATTAGGTAGCAAATTTAAAGATTTTATATGGCAAAATTTCCATCTTATATCCTCTTCTACTGTTACCTTTATACCAGATTCCATCGTAGCGACTGGTCTTGGGAACGAAACAATATTTGCAAAATATGTCGGTTGTAGATCTTTTTCATATACATGATTTCGTGCTTGAGCACCTCTTGATATTTGTAAATATACATTCCCATCTTCTTGAAATTGATTTTTTTCAATCATTTGAAGTAGCTCTTCTACTAACTCTTCCTTCGTAAACGGTGGAATTAGTTTAATTTCTTCCATTGAATTAAAGAATCGCTCCAAATGTAAATCTAATAAATGAGGCTTACCATCGTACAGTCTAAATACCTCATAAATACCATCACCAAATTGAAAGCCTCGCTCTTCTAATGCGACCATCGGCTGTTCTTCCTTCGTATTTACAATTCTCCCATTGAACAAGATCCAATCTTTATGAGTAGCTTTCATTCTTCCACTCCTTTTATTCATAATTGATTTTATTGTACAACTTATACCAACTTAATTAAAGGAATTTTCTGTATTTTTTGCCGATAAAAAAGCACATCACTTCGTAAAGGTGATGTGCTAATTCATTTATTCATTTATTTATTTATTTATTTAAAAAAATATTTTTCAATATCATCTAACATAAGGTTTGCAGCTTTAATGCCGCCTGCTGTTTTCCAAATTACTTCATCTACTTGGAATACTTTATTATTTTTAGAAGCCTGTCGTTGCTTAAAGAGCGGATCTTCCGTCCACATTTGGAATTTGCTCTTTTGTAATTCCTTTTATCGCAAATTCATCTTTATCTTGTAGTGGTGGTCGTTTAAATCCAATATCGTTTAATACGACACCTGAGAATGAGTTCTTTTGATAAATACGAACATCACCTGGCACGAAGCGAATAATAGACACTTTAGAGTTTAATTTATCTCCTAACCTCACTTTCATCCCCCACTGATTATTAGCCTTCACCAATCGGGCTTTTACGGGCAGTTGATCTCCCACTTAACCTCTGTGCTCCAGCTGAATTTTGAGGTCGGAGTCTTACTGCCCGCAAATAGCGGGATAAATAAACAATTATGATACTAAATAAAAAAACCACCTTATGTAAGGCGGTTTCTATCATTTTGCTTTAACCAATTTAATATAAATATGTACGATTGATAGTGTATATAACGTATGCAAAATAAAATAAATAAAAGAACTATTCCGGCACCGCTATATAACAGGCCGAACTTTAAAAAAATGTTCAAAAGTGGTGGGAAGTTAGTCATGTTTTGTAATATAGTAAGCATACAAAATAAAATGAAAAACACAGGGACATATTGTAATTCATATGGCTTTCTTTTCTTATTCATTCTGCTTCGAATGTAAATATGGCCTATCTCCGCTACTATAAAACACCCTCCTATTAATACAAGACCAGAAGTCATCGTCATACATCCACCTGCCTTATATTTATTTTATCGCATAACTAATCATCGTTATATTTTCTTCACATACATTTCATCTACCTCAATAAAACCAAAGCTCTCTATGAAAGATTTAGCTCGCTCTTTCAATTCCTCTTGGAGCACTTTTATCTCTTTCACATTTCTTTGTTTCATCATTTCTTCAAATGTGAAATACGTATTTGTGCCATAACCGTAACCTTGATAGTCAAAATGAATAATTAATTGAGATAAAATGGAATTTCCCTCTTGAACACTATAATCTATTACACCGATATATGTATCATCCACTTTTACACAATACTTTACCTTTTTCTCACCTAAACTATGCGAACCGAACATTTCTTTAACAACGCTTTCATTTTCTACAGTTACTTTCTCAAACGTAATCATATGTTGTCCATCCTTTTACTATTATTGTATCAATAATACGTTCTATTTATGAAAAAAACCTTAAGATCATATACGATCTTAAGGTTTTTCTTATTAAACTAAGCTATACGCACGTTTTGTTTCTTCATGGAACTTATTCGTATCGTATTTATGTTCAACATAAATTTGATGCCATACCATAAATGCAAGTACAGTCCAAATTTTACGGCTATAATCGCCTTTATCTGCACAATGTGCTTCCAGTAAGTTTAATACATACTGTTTGTCGATTAAATGCTCTGTTTTACTTTCGTTGATAATATTTATAGCCCAGTCATGCATTTCGTCTTTTAACCAATGACGAATTGGTACTGGGAATCCAAGTTTTTTACGATCTAACACGTGATCTGGAACAATTCCGCGTGCTGCTTCACGTAAAATAGCTTTCGTAGTTCCGTTAGCAATTTTAAATTCAGTCGGAATTTTAGATGCAACGTCGAACACTTCTTTATCTAAGAACGGTACACGAAGTTCTAATGAGTTCGCCATTGTCATTTTATCAGCTTTTAATAAAATGTCACCGCGTAACCATGTGAACATGTCAATGTACTGCATTTTGCTTACATCATCATAATCTTTAATTTCGTTATACAATGGTTTCGTGATATCCATATAGTTAACACTTTCATCGTAATACTTCATTAATTCAGCTTTCTCTTCTTCACGGAAGATTTTCGCATTTCCATAGTAACGCTCTTCAATTGGCGTACATCCACGCTCTAAGAAGCTCTTTCCTTTAAACCCTTCTTTAAGAGCACCGCTTAATGCTTTTAGAACGCTCTTACCTGGGCTAGGAATATAAGAGAACATTTTTAGTGAGTTTGGCTCACGATAAATGTTATAGCCACCAAATAGCTCGTCTGCACCTTCACCAGAAAGAACAACTGTTACATGTTTACGCGCTTCTTTCGCTACGAAGTACAATGGTACAGCTGCTGGATCTGCTAAAGGATCGTCCATATGCCAAATGATTTTTGGGAATTCATCCATAAATTCTTTCGCTGAAATAAATACGTTATGGTTTTTAACGCCTAATTTTTCAGCAGTTTCTTTTGCAACATCAACTTCGCTGAAACCGCGTTGCTCAAAACCAACAGAGAATGTTAATAGATTCGGATTCATTTCTCTTGCAATAGAAGCAATAATAGATGAATCGATACCACCAGATAAGAATGAACCTACTGGTACATCACTGCGCATATGCACTTTTACTGAATCGTATAACACATCACGAATTGCTTGGACATGCTCCTCTTTCGTTGCGCTTGAAGCGTTGAAATAAGGTTTCCAGTAGCGATGGATTTCCATCTCTTTACCTATTTCTTTTACGAAGTAATGACCAGGCTCGATTTTATTAACATCAACTGTTAATGTTTCTGGCTCTGGACCATACTGGTACGTAAAGTAATGTTGTAGTGACTTTGGATTAACTCCTTTGTCTTCCATTACATGCATAATACTTTTCTTCTCAGATGCGAAGAATGTAGTATCACCTTGTTGCGCGATATATAATGGCTTAATACCGAAGTGGTCACGCGCACCGAATAATTTCTTTTCTTCACGATCCCAAATCATAAATGCAAACATACCACGAAGGTAATCTACACATTTTTCTTTCATATGTGCATACAATGCAATAATAACTTCTGTATCAGATTGCGTTGCAAAAGTTGCACCTTTTTCAAGTAACATTTCACGTAATTCTACATAGTTGTAAATTTCACCATTAAAAATAATTACATATCGATCATTTTCATAAGTTAGCGGCTGATGTCCTGCCTCTAAGTCAATGATACTTAAACGGCGGAAGCCAAATTGTACATGTTCATCACGAAAATATCCTTCGTCATCTGGACCACGGTGGAAAATCATCGTGTTCATATTTTCAAATTGATGTTTTTCTGTTTCTGAAAATCCTCTAGGGTTTTCACATAAACATCCTACAAAACCACACATACTTCTTACCCTCTTTCGGTTTTCATTCTGTCTCTATACTACTATATCAACCCTATTTATACTAGCATAATCAACTGAATATGGCGACCAAAAACTATAAAAAAATCACTCCATTTCACATTTTTAACAATTTTTTATAAAAACATGAAAACTAGGCATTCACCTTTCTCCGCTTTTGTCATATGATATCGCAAATTGATTTCTAGGAGGGAATACTATGAGTGAAGAAAAAAAAGATTCTTCTCGCCCACCAGTTCGAAGTTATTTAAAGCAAATTGATGATTTTTTTGAGCAAACTCCACTTCGTAATGTAATCGCTGATTTAAATCATTTTTTCCAAAAAGGAAACCGTTTATTAACATTCCCTGTAGATTTATATGAAGTTGGTGAGGAACTCGTTGTTACTGCTGAACTACCAGGTATACAAAAAGAACAAATACAAATTGAAATACAAAGTGAATACTTAAAAGTCTCTGTGAAAGAAGAGATACTTGAAGAGACAGAAGAGCAAACATCTCATAACTATTATCGCCGAGAACGGTCCATTTCAGAAGCATCAAGAATGATTAAGTTACCGTATTTAATTAATAAAAAAGCAGCGAAAGCTTCTTATCAAAATGGTGTGTTAGAAATTCGTGCACCAAAACTTCCGCAGCAACATGACACTTTATCCATAGATTAATGTAAAAAAAAGGGTGCTATGCACCCTTCTTTTTAATCCACTAATCGCTTCATATCACGTATAATATCTTCGTATGGCGTATTACTAATGCCATTGTACTTTTTCATTACTTTTCCATTTTGATCAATCAAATAAAATGATGTTCCATGTATTACTTGACCGTTCTCGGGTTTATCTACAAGTGATTGGAAATTATCCTTTGAAAACTTTGTAATATCCTCTAATGAATAACCAGTTAACAAGTTCCAATTACTCGTATCTTCTGTGAATTTTTGGATGAAAGTTTTCAGATTCTCTGGCTTATCAAGATCAGGGTCTACACTAAACGACACAAACTGAACGTCTAATTTCTCTTCCTTCGCCATTTTCTGTAATTTTGCCATGTTAGCAGTCATTGGTGGACAAACTGTTTGACAGCTTGTAAACATAAAATCTGCAACCCAAACTTTCCCTTTTAAATCTTTTGTACCAAATTGTTTTCCATCCTGATTTGTAAATTGGAATGTTTCTAAGTCCCAGTTTAACGGTTTACGAAGCTTTGAGCCTGATTCACTACATCCAGCAAGTACAAAGAGACAAAATACAACCATAAGACCAATTATTTTTTGATAATGCTTCATTTATAAACCTCTTTTCTCTATCCTAAATTTAAATAGGTTATGTTCATAATAACAAAAGTTAACACTACGAGAAAATTGTTTACTACATTTGTTCACGAAATCGTACGAATTTACGTATGTTACTTCTTTATTTCAACCGAATTACTAGACAAAATATATTTTACTACTATTATTTCTCTAACCATTATATTTACGAGACAAAGTTCATTGTTAAATTTGTAAATAACTCCCCCTATTTTTTTACAATTACTTAAACATTAATCCATGTTAAATACTGTATTCCTTAACAACATTTCGGTACAATACAAATACAACGATTGTAAATGAGGTGATGTTCATGGCAAAGCGCTATGAAAATATGGATAATGTTAGCACAAAAAAATCAATTCGCTCTTTTTTACAATGGCGAAAAGAACGAAAACAAAACAAAAAAGATTTTTCTTTCTTAGTAGAACAATCACCCGTTAAACAAAGTGCATTTTTGCAAAGTAATGTTGAAAAAACGACTGTCACATGGATTGGGCATTCCACTTTTCTTATCCAAACGAATGGACTTAATATATTAACGGATCCAGTATGGGCCAATAAATTAAAGCTAGTTCCAAGACTCACAGAACCTGGACTCTCTATAGAAGAATTACCTAAAATTGATATTGTCCTTATTTCACACGGTCATTATGATCATTTAGATTTTTCAACACTTCGCCAGCTAAATGATGATGTTCTATACCTTGTACCTATCGGGCTAAAAAAATTATTTACTCGTAAAAAATTCACAAAGGTAGAAGAATACAACTGGTGGGAAAGTACGATCATTAATGAAGTGTCTTTCCACTTTGTCCCTGCACAGCACTGGACGAGAAGATCATTATTTGATATGAATACCTCCCACTGGGGTGGATGGATTATTGATAATACGAACACTACAGAAACCATTTATTATTGCGGTGACAGTGGCTATTTCCAAGGTTTCAAAGAGATTGGAAAACGATTCCCAATTGATATTGCTCTTATGCCAATTGGCGCTTATGAACCAGAATGGTTTATGAAAGTATCTCATGTTTCACCTGAAGAGGCCGTGCAAGCTTATTTAGATTTAAACGCTACACATTTTATTCCCATGCATTACGGAGCTTTTGCACTCGCCGATGAAACACCTCGTGAGGCAATAACTAGACTTCGAAATAATTGGAATTTACGAATGTTACCGTGGGAACAACTGCATGTACTCTTTTTAGGCCAAACTTTTACTTATAATAGCGCAACAAATGATAAACAAGTAAATGAAAAAATTGAAACGCTACATATATAACGTAACTACTTATTTTCTACATCCATCATATAATATAGAAAATCATAAAGTGAAACTTTAATCAGTGGGTTTTTTCTTCATCCCCCACTGATTATTAGCCTTCACCAATCGGGCTTTTACGGGCAGCCCTAACCTCTTTGCTCCAGCTGAATTTTGAGGTGGGAGTTTTACTGTCCACAAATAGCGGGATAAAGGGTGTTTTCTATGAAAGAATATTTGCAGACTCGCTATATCATTAGCGGTAGTGCCTGTATAACCCTTCTTATTTCTTACTTTCTCTTCACATAAAAAAGCTACTTGAAATACATTTTCAAGTAGCTTTTTTATTACTCTGCTAAATACATAAATCCGATTGCACCCGGACCTGTATGAGTACTAATAACTGGAGTTGTATAGAAAATTTCAGATTGTGCGAATCCACTCGCTTTTTCAATCGCTGCTTTCATACTTTCAGCTAAAGGAATTGCTTTTGCATGAGGAATCCCAACAGCTTTTATAGACTTCCCTGCTGTATCCTGTTCAAATATTTTAGTTAGTGTCTTTACAATCTGCCCCTGGCTACGAACTTTTGTCACAGGATTGTATGCTCCACCATCAAGGTTTGCAATTGGTTTGATATTCAGTAAAGAACCGATGAACGCTTTCCCTTTACCAATACGTCCACCTTTCACTAAGTTCTCCAATGTATCTACTACTACATATAGGCGAGTATTTTTTCTCACTTCTTCAATTCGCTTTAAAATATCTTCTAGTGAGCGCTCTTCTTTTGCCATTTTTGCTGCTTCAATTACTTGATATGCTAATGCATGGCTAATGAACTGAGAATCAACAACTGTTACTTTTGTATCGGTCATTGATGCAGCACTATTTGCTGTTGCAACAGTACCACTCATTCCACCTGTCATATGGATGGATAGTACTTCGCTCCCATCTTCCCCTAGCTTTTCGTACATTTCTATAAATGTACCCATAGCTGGTTGTGATGTCTTTGGTAGTTCTTCTGATTTTGCCATTTCTTCAATAAATTCATCTGGTTGTAGATCAACGCGATCTAAATATGTTTGTCCATTTACAGAGATTGATAATGGTAGAACATGAATGTCATACTTCTCAATTACCTCTTGTGATAAATCTGCCGTTGAATCTGTTACAATTTTAATTTTTTGCATATTATATTCTTCCCTTTCCAATACGCTCTCCTTGTTATTATACTAGTATTCCTATTGCTTTCAACAATTTGGAACGAAATTTCATCAAATTAATTATATTTTTATATCTAAAATGAAAAAGACAGAGTTCCTAACCCTGTCTCTACTCTGTATTATGCATTTTTTTCAAGAGTATTTGTTTTATATACATTTAAATAATCATTCCACTTCAAACAATTTTGTAAATATTCACGGAAAGAATACGAAAATCTTGGTTGCTTTTGTTTTTGAATTTTTGCGATAAATAATTGAAGACGGGACTGAATCAGAAACGATAATGGATGCTGCGCCTGTAGGACAGGGATTTCGAATATTTTAATACAATCCCCTGTTGAATGAGTGAAATAAAAACTTTTCGTAATCACAATATCAATCCTCTTTTTCATTGGATTTTTGAACTTCCTCTACTTTACGCTGTAACACGTTGTTTATAGTGGAGACTCTATTGAATACAAAAATACCCTTAGACAATTCCTGTAGTCCTTATGGTTAAAAAATCTATGCTCTACTCATCTCCACCTAATCCATTCCCTGTCTTAAATATCCTTTGAGACGGGAATCTCATTATCCGTAAATTACTTAGTAAATTCAGTATAAACTTATAAAAGCGCAAAGTTTGTCTAAATTTTGGAGATTCTATAATTTTTTTCTTCTTTATATTGTATACGTTTATAGCCATAGTATAACAACTAAATAAAAAAGTGCCTTTATAACGAGGCACTTTTTGAATGTATTTCTTCTTCTCTTTTCTTTTTTCGCTTGCTAACAATTTTTGATAAAGCGATACTAATTTCATAAATACAAATAAGCGGTACCGCTACTAAACTATGTGATAAAAAATCAGGTGGTGATATACACGATGCGATTATTATCAAAGCCACATAAGCATATCTTCTTATTTTCACAAGAAATTCTGCTGTTAAAAGTCCGATACTCGTTAAAAACATCACCACTACAGGTAATTCAAAAATCACAGCAAATGGCACTGTTAAATTAAGTACAAAATGAAAATATTTTTCTGTAGTAAACATCGTATTAAACATTTCATTACCTATCGTAGTTAAAAAATGAAATAGAAACGGCATTACAATGAAATATCCAAAACATAAACCTGCAATAAATAATATGGACAATACAGGTATATACATCACCGTCATCTTTTGTTCATTTGGATGTAAACCCGGTTTTACAAATAACCAAATTTGTATAGCGGCAAAAGGAATTGTACACACAATAGCAAACACTGTAGCAATTGAGAAAAAAATCCACAATACATCACTTGGACCGAGAACAGTTAATTTCATTGGTAAATCTTTTACTAACCAAAAATAAATGTCCTTCGTAAAAGCAAAACCAATAATTAAAAATATCACAAAGGATACAACTGTATAAATTACTCGTTTACGAAGCTCAACAATATGTTCTACTACGCTCATTTCTCGATCTTCCATCTCGTTCACCACACTTTATTTATCCATTACAAGGAACATTCATCACATTTTTTCCTTCTTTTCCTTCTCTTCAAATGCGTCATCTGTCAATTCTTTCGTTGATTTTTTAAATTCTTTTAACGTTTCCCCTAAAGCCTTCCCGATTTCCGGCAATTTTTTAGGGCCAAATAAAATGAGTACAGCTACTAAAATTAAAATTAACCCTGGAAAGCCAATATTTGAAAACATTTCCCCATCCCCTTTTTTAGTAGATTCCTTGTCCTACTATTACATAATTTTATTTTGTCAAAAAAGTTTGAAAACGTCAACAAATCCATTGCCTTTTGTCAAAAAAATTAAAAAATATAATCAATTATACAAATTTCATTTTCTATTGCCCTTGTGTATGATATGGTAAAGGAAACGATATATTATTTTATAATAGTAGAAAGGATTTGCATTATGACTAAAAAAATGACACGAATGACCCAATTTGTGAAAGAAGAAATTGCAAATGCAATCACACATGGTATCGGTGCCATTTTAAGCATCCCTGCCTTAATCATATTGATTATTCATGCTTCAAAGCATGGTACCGCATCTGCTGTAGTTGCATTTACGGTTTATGGTGTAAGCATGTTTTTACTGTACTTGTTTTCAACATTGTTACATAGCATTCACCATCCAAGGGTAGAAAAATTATTTACTATATTAGATCACTCAGCCATTTATTTATTAATCGCTGGCACGTATACTCCTTTTCTACTTATTACACTTCGCGGAACATTAGGCTGGACGTTACTTGCTATTATATGGACACTTGCAATCGGCGGTATTATCTTCAAAATTTTCTTTGTACGCCGCTTTATAAAAGCATCAACTTTATGTTATATCATTATGGGTTGGCTTATAATTGTTGCCATTAAGCCACTTTACGAAAATTTAACTGGACACGGTTTTTCACTACTGTTAGCAGGCGGCATTTTATATTCTGTCGGGGCTATCTTCTTTCTTTGGGAAAAGCTTCCTTTCAATCATGCCATTTGGCATCTTTTCGTTTTAGGTGGTAGTACAATGATGTTCTTCTGCGTACTCTTTTATGTCTTGCCTGCAGCATAGTAAAAAAGGTTTCAGCTTGATATAAGCTGAAACCTTTTTTATTACTTATGTAATTTTGATGCGATAACATCCTGTGTATGCTTCGTTAATTCTTTAATATCCATATTTGCATACTCTTCAGGTGTAATCGGCTTAGAAATTGTTACGGTTGCATGCGCTGGTTTCATACGATTTCCATTCGCTTCAAACATTTTATATGTACCATCTAACGTTACAGGTAAGATTGCTACACCAGATTTTACTGCAAGGTGAAAACTACCAGCTTTAAACTCTCCTATTTCGCCGCCCTTACTTCTCGTTCCTTCTGGAAAAATTACGATAGAATGTCCGTTCTTTAATAGCTCGATTCCATCTTTAATTGCTTTAAGAGATTGACGACGATCATTACGATCCATAAATACACAATTCATAAGTTCCATCCAAGTTGGTACAACTGGAAACTTCTTAATCTCTGCCTTTGAAACAAATCCAATTGGCTTATTTAAGTAACCTAGTAAAACAGGAATATCCATATTACTTTGATGATTACTTACAACGAGTACTGGCTTGTCTTTCGGGACATTTTCAAGTCCTTTTACTTCTACTGCCCCTCCAGCTACACGTACCATTTTCTTACCAAACCAGTTTGTTGTTTTATACACAACACTATCTTTTTCTTGTGGTGACATCGTACTTATTTGTCTTTTAAGACGCCACATTCTCGGTGTAATCGCAATTACGATTAAAATTAAATAAAAGATTTTAAAAAACGTTTGAATCATACAGAACCCCCACCTATTATCATTCCGACCTTCATTATACTAGACAAACGAAGGAAAAAGAAGAAAAAATGTCCAAACAACAAGTGTTTGGACATTTTTAAGCATTCCATATTAGAAACGTTTTGCTAATTCACGCGCATTTGCAATTGCTGTTTCTTTAATTTCTTGTCCTTTTTCAGGATTTATGTTCATTCCTTCAACTGCAATATATTCAGTATCATTTATACCGATGAATCCTAATACCGTTTTTAAGTGGTTGCGACCGAAGTCTACAGCTGCATATGCTCCCTCAGAATAAACGCCACCTGTCGCTTGAATGTGAAGTGCTTTTTTACCTTCTAGTAAACCAACTGGACCATTTTCAGTATATTTGAATGTTTTACCTGCGATTGCTAAGTTATCTAAGTATGCTTTTACTACTGGCGGATAGCTAAAGTTCCACATTGGAGTTACGAATACATAACGATCTGCATGCATAAATGTTTCTAGGTTTGTGTTCATTGCTGCAACTTTTTGTTGTTGAACTTCAGTTAAAGTTTCAAAACCTTCACCTGCTGCAAATTTGCCCCAAGCTGCAAATACATCTGCATCGATTGCTGGTACAGTAGTGTTGAATAAATCAATTGTTACCACTTCATCTTGTGGATGCTCATTTTTATAAGCCTCGATAAAAGCTTCCCCTACTGCCATACCGAATGAGCCCTCTGCTGAATTTGGATTTGCTGTAATAAATAGTACTTTTGTCATTGTATTCTCTCCCTTTTTTCTATTTTATCTTTAATTCAAGATTTATAATTTATAAGTAAATAGCTTACCTTATGTAAGTATAATACAAAAAGTTATACTCAATGTCAATAAAAAATAGCTGCTTTTTTTTCGTAAGTTAATAAGTTATGTAGTTTCACTTTACTTTCGTATATAAACATTATGATTTTAACCAAATAAAAAACTACCTCCATATTTCATGGAGGTAGTTTCTATCAATTTCTATTTTTGAAAAACATGTTTCACTTTTTCAGCAGGAATATTACTTCCGCCTCTACCTTTTACATCTTCAATCATCATTGTAACCACCATATCTGGTGAATTCAAATCAAACGCAGCGAACCAGCCTAGTTCTTTTCCTTCTGCTTCTTTAGATACTTTTAATTCTGCTGTACCTGTTTTTCCAGCAAGAGTCATACCATCAATTTTAGCAATTTTCCCAGTACCATCTGGATCATTAATTACTTTAGTCAAAGCATTTTTTAATATATCCTGATTTCCTTTTGAAATGACATTCTCTTTCCAAACTTTTGGTTGTTTATCTGTTTTGATAATGTATGGCGAAGGTATATTTCCATCATTAACAATTGGCGCATATGTTAAAGCTAAATGAAGAGGAGTCATTAACACTTCTCCTTGTCCATATCCTGTATCTGCCATTTGAATATCATTTTTAATGCCGTCATTTGCAATTTTAGAAGCAGGGAATCCATATTCAATTGGTAGTTTCTCATCGAATCCGAATTTTTTCGCTTCACTCATAAATTTGTCTTTCCCAATTTTCAACGCTTCCTGTGCGAAGTAAATATTATCCGAGTATTTCATTGCCTTATCAAAATCAATCGGATTTGCATCTTTCACACGCGTTACATAATAATTACCCCAAGAAGAATCTTTTGTCCATTTCAATCCTTCAATTTTCAACTCTTCTTTTGGATCAATCGTTTTCGTTTCAAGACCAATTGCAGCTGTAATTGGCTTAAATACAGAACCTGGTACCGATAATTGTGTGAATCGATTCGTCATAGGCTTTTTCGGATCATTATTCCAAGCTTCACGTTGTGCTTTTGATGTTCCTCGTGCAATTAAATTAGGATCATAAGCCGGACTACTTACAAGTGCAAGCGTTTCCCCACTTTTCGGATTAATTGCAGCACTAGATCCAGCCTCTCCTTTCATCTCATTATAAATTTTTTCTTGAGTAGCACTATCAATGGTTAAAGTTACATTTTCCCCATCAACAGCATCTGTTTTCGCTAAATTTTTTATTTCTTTTCCTTGCGCATCTTCCATGAAGACACGGCCACCTTTTTTACCACGTAGCTTTTCTTCCAACACTTGCTCTAATCCAGCCTTACCAACTGGCTCATCAGCCTGATAGCCTTTCTTTTGAAGCGTTTTTAAATCTTCAGCATTTACCTTTCCAATATAACCAGTTAGATGAGCTGCCGCTTCTCCTAACGGATATGTACGGACATTTACAGGTTTTGTTGAAACGCCTGGTAAATCGATGTACGTATTTTGAGTTGCCCCTTCAGGCAATATTCCAATTGGTACAAGATAATTTGGTTTTACCCATTTTGCAGCTAGTTTTTGATCAATCTCTTCTACAGAAATATTTAACAACTTCGCTACTGTCTCTTTCGTTTGTGGAGCAGTATCGCCTAATTTTTCTGGAACGATTCCAATTTCAGAAGCTTTCCCATTCGTCGCAAGACCTTTTCCGTTACGATCGTAAATTTCTCCACGTTTCGGTTGCGTCGTTTGCATACGTACTTTACTATCTTTCGTCATGCCAGGGAAAATGAAATCAGGAGTCCAATCTATTTTCCAAGATTCTTTATCTCCATCTTTCTCTTTCACCATTTTTGCTTCTTGTCCAAAAGTGATTTTACCACCAACTGTATCCATGCTTACCTTAAAAGGAACAGGGCCTTCATCCTTTTTATCTTTTTTTACTTCCCCTGTTTCTATTTTTAAGTTTTTCACTTCGATACCAGAATAGATTCTTTCATATTTCTCCGTAAACTCTTTCTTAGAAATATCTTTTTTTGCATTTTCTGATAATTGATCATACATATCAGCAAATTTTTGTTCATTCCAGGCTTTTGCATATGTATCAAATACTTCTTGTGGTTTTTCTTCTTTACCACATCCAACTAACATGAATGTTAGACAAAGAAAAAGAATCCCCCATATTTTTTTCACTCGATTCTCCTCCTCTTTCAATTTTGCATACATCTAATAATTTTAGCATATTTTACATGCTATCTTTTATTATAGCACTATCAAATCTCATCTATAAACTTATATTAATGAATACAAATAAAAAAGATTGATGTGAATTCTCACATCAATCTTTTTTATTATTGTTTTTTCTCATATACATGGTAATAATACGTATACGGATTTTTTTCATCTGTTAAACCTTTCTCTACAAAAATCTCTTTCCAATTCGTCATATCCATTTCTGAGAAGAATGTATCTCCTTCAAATGCATAATGGATTTTTGTTATATATAACTTGTCTACATAAGGTAAAAAGAGATCATAAATTTGTGCTCCACCAAAAATAAAAATCTCTTCTTCATTTTTACATAGTTCGAATACTTCTTCTACAGAATGAGCAACTTCACAACCTTCAACATGATACCCTTCATTACGAGTTACAATAATATTACGTCTTCCAGGCAACGGTCTACCAATCGCTTCATAATTCTTTCTTCCCATAATAAGCGGGTGGCCCATTGTCGTTTTCTTCACGTATTGTAATTCACTCGGTAAACGCCAAGGTAAGTTATTATCTTTACCAATTACTCTATTCTCGTCCATTGCGACCATAAATGAAACAATCATCTTTTCATCTCCTCTACAATTACACTGCAACCGGTGCTTTAATTGCTGGGTGCGGATCATATCCTTCAATAGTTAAATCTTCCATTTCAAAATCAAACACAGATTTTACATCTGGATTTAATGTAAGTTTCGGGAATGGACGTGGTTCACGTGCCAATTGCTTTTCTACTTGTTCAAAATGATTTGTATAAATGTGTGCATCACCAATTGTATGAACAAATTCTCCTACTTCAAGACCACATTCATGTGCAATTAAATGCGTTAATAGTGAATAGCTTGCAATGTTAAATGGTATTCCAAGGAAAATATCACCACTTCTTTGATATAGCTGACAAGAAAGCTTTCCATCTGCTACATAAAATTGGAATAGTGTATGACAAGGCGGTAAAGCCATACTTGGTACATCTTCAGGATTCCAAGCTGAAACAATTAAGCGACGTGAATCTGGCGTTTTCTTAATCATTTCAATTACATCTTTTAGCTGATCAAGTGTTTCACCAGCTGTCGTTTTCCAAGCACGCCATTGTTTTCCGTATACGTCTCCTAAATATCCAAATTTCGTTGAGAATTCATCGTCTTCTAAAACGTTCTTTTTAAACAATTCCATTTGCTCATCGTATTGCACTTTAAATTCCTCATCTTGTTGTGAGCGAAGACCGAAATCTCTCATATCAGGGCCGGTATACTC
The DNA here is from genome assembly GCF_022663495.1 of Bacillus cereus group sp. BfR-BA-01383. NCBI lineage: Bacteria > Bacillati > Bacillota > Bacilli > Caryophanales > Bacillaceae > Bacillus > Bacillus cereus group sp. BfR-BA-01383. The sequence continues at coordinate 221,247 of NZ_JAKUFP010000005.1, read as the reverse complement.
ATCGCTTTCCACCCAGCTCTTAAACGCCCATTCATTCCAAATATTATTATTATGTTGCAATAAATAACGAATATTTGTATCACCTTTCATAAACCAAAGCAGTTCACTTGCTACAAGGCGAAATGGGACTCTCTTTGTCGTTAATAAAGGAAATCCTTTACTAAGATCGAAACGCATTTGGTATCCAAATACAGATACAGTACCTGTCCCCGTACGATCTTCTTTCTTCGTACCGTGCTCCATTACATGACGGCATAAATTTAAGTATTCATATTCAGCATGTTTCATATGTAGGAAAACCTTCTTTCAATCTTATATGCAATTTATCATAACATGAAAAACCGTAGATTTAATAATCCTAATTAACAAAATTTCTTGCAGTAATTCTTACAAAATTATTAACTTTCCATCTTGAAAAAGGTTTTTATCTTCTATTACCGAAAGTATAGTGCGGTAGAACAAAATTTATATTTGGAGGTTAGAAGTATGTCTAAAATTGAAACTCCTGGTATGACTTCTTTACAAACAACAGTCGAAAAAATGATGAAAGATTTAAAAGTTCCTGGTACTGCTGTAGCTGTTATAAAAGATGGTAAAGTTATTATTTCAGAAGGTTTCGGCTATCGTAATATAGAGACAAAAGAGCCTGTTACACCGAGTACTCTGTTCGCAATCGGTTCCTCAACGAAAGCTTTTGGTACACTCTCATTAAGCTTATTATCACAACAAAAAAAGTTTAATTGGGATACCCCTGTCCAATCTTATATACCTAACTTCTCTCTATCTGAACTGCTTGCTAGCTCACAAGTTACAGGACGCGATTTAGCATCCCACCGCACTGGAGTAAGTCGTCATGACGCTCTTTGGTACAGCTCCTCCTTATCTCGAAAAGATATAGTAGAAAAAATAAAACATTTATCACTTGATGCACCGTTCCGCACAGCATTTCTATATAACAACTTAATGTATGCAACAATTAGTTATATCGTGGAAAACATTACGAATCAAACATGGGAGCAATACGCTACAGAACATATTTTAGAGCCTTTAAATATGAGGCATACAAACTTCTCTGTTACAGATTCACAAAATACAGATGATTACGCATTACCTTACACTGAAGATAATGGTGAAATAAAAGAGATTCCATTCCGAAATATCGATACGGTTGGAGCTGCCGGATGTATTAACTCTACCATTGAAGATATGGCAAAATGGATTCTGCTTCATTTAAACGAAGGAAAAATAGAAAATCATGATTTAATTTCTACTGAACTACTCCAAGAAATGTATACACCGCATACACCAATCCCGGATCAGCCGATATTATCAACAAGTGAGTCACCAGTAAATAGCTACGGACTAGGTTGGTTTATTAGCGCTTACCGCGGTTATAAACTTATTCATCACGGTGGTAATATTGATGGATTTTCTGCACTTGCGTCATTCATACCAAATGAAAATATCGGAATTATCGTGCTAACAAATTCTGGACAAACTTTACTCCCTACCTATATTACAAAACATATTTACGACGAACTTCTCGGACTTGAATATATAAATTGGCATGAACGTGCTGTAGAAGATAGTGAAAAAATGAAAGAAATGATGAAAGAGACAATGGAATCACTTCCTGAAGCAATAAATGGGACTACACCTTCTCACAAATTAGAGGACTACATTGGTACTTTTGAACATCCTGCTTATGGAGCATTACAAGTATATAAACGAGAGGATTCGTTATATGTACAATTTATGGAGATGGAAATTCCATTACAGCATCATCACTACGACATTTTCTCCGCACCAGTTGACTTGTTCCAAATGAAAATGAATCTATTATTTGCTTATGAAATGAATGTAAGTGGTGAATTCCCATCCCTTCAGTTACATGTGCCAGCTATGTTAAGTACTCAGCCGCTTGCATTTATGAAAGTTAAATAGTTCATTTACTAGTAATCAAAAAGTAGGTGTGAGAAAACACACCTACTTTTCCTATTTTTCATTTATCATTTCACTATCAAACCAAATTGGCTTCGATAACTCAAAGTTTTTATGGTCCTCTAAAACAATAGTTAGGCGTTCTAACATATCATCTAACATATGCGGCGCTGCTCGTAAGCACCAGACAACTGATGAGAAAACAGTCATCCCTACATATACAGCATATAACCGCCAAAACTCCTCTGATATTTTCCCGTTATAATAGCCTACTATTTGTCCGATGGAATACGGGATACTAATATCTCTTGCAAATAGTGCAATCTTTACAAAATCATGCAGTGGATCGCCCCAATCATAGCCATTAAAATCAACAACACCTACATATTTCCCATCCCTTACAATTAGATTTTCTAAATGAAAATCGTCATGTTGAAATCGATTTGGGCAGTTCTTTACATACATTTCATTTTCATCTATAAACTTAATAATTCTATCATCATTTTCAATTTTAATTCCGCATGTTTTATATGCTCTAAATATTTCCGATGTTTTTTCATTGCTCTTTCATGCCAAGGCAGTAAGTCCCTTGGTGCTTCATATGTATGCATTTTTGCTAAATCTTTTCCTGCCTCTATACCAATATCATATTGTTCTTTTAGCGTATATGTGTATTCGGCAAACCTATTTATAATTCCCGAGTCTCTTCCCTTAGCCACACTTTCTCTTCTTCATTTAAATAAGGAGCGAGCTTTATGTATACCTCTTGATGATAATTGTTTAACCATTGCTTTTCGCTCTCTGTTAACATATCCTTATTGATACCGGCTAAATCAATAGGGCAATACGTGATTGCTTCAAATTTCATAAATTGACCAAACTCTGTTTTCTCGTCTTCTACTACTAACATCATATTTTCAATTCTTATGCCGTATTTACCTTCTAGGTATATTCCTGGTTCATTCGTAATAATCATGCCTTTTTCTAATATAACGCTATTATTATTATTCCTTATGCTTTGTGGCCCTTCATGAACATTCAAGAAAAAACCTACTCCATGTCCTGTCCCGCATTTATAGTCCAAACCATACTGCCAAATTGGTTGTCTTGCTAATACATCTAAGTGAGGGCCTGTTGCTCCGTATAAATATTTTACTGAGCTTAATGCAATAAACCCTTTTAACACCAATGTAAAATCTCTTTTTTGTTCATCGGTAAGTTCTCCTAAAACAATCGTTCGTGTAATATCTGTTGTCCCATCATAATACTGTCCGCCTGAATCAATTAAAAAAAGACCTTCATTCCTAAGAGTATGTTGCGTTTCTTTATTAGCTTTATAATGCATCATCGCAGCATGTTCTTTATAACCTGCTATCGTATCAAAGCTAGGGCCAACAAATCCTTCCTGTTCCCTTCTGAAATCTTCTAATCTTTCTTCTGCAGCAATCTCTGTAATTTCTTCTTTATCTACACAGTTTTTAACCCATTTTATAAATTTCACCATGGCTAAACCATCTTTTATTTCACACCATTTTAAATTTTGTATCTCAACTTCATTTTTAATAGCTTTTAAATCATTCGTGATGTTAGGGCTTTCAATTTTCTTTGTATTACTGTTAATGGCATTATATAATATGATATTAGCTTTATCCGCATCTAAAATAACGGCATCTTCGTTTGAAATATTTCCTAAGAATGTTTGTATTTCATGATTCGCTTTTAACTCGATTCCTTCAGCCTCCAGTTCTAATTTAACCGAGTAAGGAACCTTGCAAAAATCAATAAATAAATAACATTTTTGTTCTGCTACGATTACATTAGCTATTACAACTGGATTGTTAGGCACATCGGCCCCTCTTATATTCAAAAGCCATGCAATTTCATCAAGTGAAGTTAAAATATAATAATTTGCTCCTTTATTTTTCATCTCTTCTCTTACTTCATTTAATTTTTCTACTCGTGATTTGCCTGCATATTTTACGTCATGAGTAAAAATTGGTCCTTTAGGAATCTCCGGTCTATCTTCCCACAGTTCACCAATTAAATCTTGATTCATTTTTAATGCGACTTTCTTTGCTTTTAGATCTTTTTCCATCTTTTTAACCATATTAATTGAAAAAACATTTCCATCAAATCCTACAATGCTTCCTTCTTTAAGAACGTCTCCTAGCCATTCTGTATAAGATGGTACCCCGGGATCCACCATTCTAAATAATCTGATTCCTGAGTTCTCAAGCTGCTTTTCAGCTTGAATATAGTATCTGCCATCTGTCCATAACCCAGCATCATTTAATGTAATAACTACAGTACCTGCTGACCCTGTAAATCCTGATATCCATTGTCTACCTTTCCAATGTTCTGCTACATATTCACTCTGATGTGCATCAAAACTGGGAATTATATAAGCATCCATTTGATTTTCTTTCATTAGCTGCCTTAACTTTTCGATTCTATTCCTGATATTCATTACTAATACCTCCATTTTCCTTAAGACTAAATTCTTTACTTTCACGCTTATAAGATAATATTTCTTCATCTTTCTTTTGAGAAAGTATTTCTATAAACCTTGGAACAAGTTGTTTATTTTCTAAATTTGTACTTAAACTATACTTAATAAAGCTACCTTCTACTGAATCCACTATTTCTTGTTCATAGCCTCTTAAAACCATATCTTTCCTTTTAAGTGGATAATCAAAAAAATGTGTTAAATGTACTTCAAAATATCAGCTAGTTTTTCAAGTGAATCAACTGCTATGGTAGTAAGCCCCCTTTCAAACTGAGACAGAAATCCAACAGATAGTTCGCTTTTTTCACTTAACTCTTTCAAAGTCATTCCTTTTTCGGTCCTCAATTTCTTTATTTTCATTCCTATATTCATCATTTTACCTCAAATTTCATTTTTTTGAATGTTATAATTTTTATTAGCGTAAAACGCAAAAGTTTATGAAATTCATTTAATTAACGTTATCATATATTCTCTCAAGGATTCTGGTGCAAAAAATACTCGATAGAAACATAAAGTGTCAATTCCCTTTAAATCGCTAGCTTTTGAAGCTAACTGTAACAAGAAGCATAAGATGACCGAAACGTTCAACTTATGCTTCTTTTAGTTTACGGCCAACTTATGCTTCTAATATGCATACAACAAAAAAACAACTAGCCCCTCGTAAAGAGGTACTAGTTGACGTAAAATTCGTTATTGGAAGTTAAAATCATTTGTATTTATTTTTTTCGTGTTAGACTATGTATTCTGCAATATAAGAGAAAAACCTCCAGCTATGCTGGAAGTTATCTTTAGGGTTCTACTTGTTGTTCTTCCGTTATGGTTTCATAATTCACAGGTTCAGGATTAACTACTACATACCCAAACCAAAGGATTAATAAATATACTGGTATTGAAAATAGAATTGGTAACCAGGTTTTTTGCTTTTTTAATGATATGGCTCCAGCTACGTAAAACAGAGGAAATACAATTCCCCATAACGAAAACTTAGGAGTGCTGGCTAAATATAAAGATATAGGTACAACTAATATTGCGGAGATTATTAGAAAATATGGTTTTTTGACGTATATTCCAATCAACGATATTACAATTGAAGCAATCATAAAAGGCCCAAATAACCAGGTTAAATCCATTTCCTGACCTCCTTTAAGATCATATACTTATATACTTCAATTTACATTTATAAAATCCTTTAGATAAGTATTCGTGAAATCATCAAGGAGAAAAACAAAGTAACCCGGCCAATCTTAACCGCTGAAGAAAAAGAACTGATCGAGAACATGTTGTTATGTTCCTTCATTTTCTCCTTACATTTCTGCATTCGGTGTATGCGCTACTTCTACAATAAACCCATTCGGGTCGTAAAAATCGATTGTATAGTACCCATCTGAATAATGATTCATTTCAATCGGACCACGTATTACCTTCACTTTCGTACTAGCAAGAAACTCTGCTACTTCATCAACCACACCTCTATGAATAGCTTGATAACAAATATGTCTTGGCCCTAAAGTCCTTACCATTTCCTCAGTTACTTCTTTAAAATATATTTCACTTTTGCCCGTACTATATGCTACTTCACTTAGTCTTCTCCAACCAATGATTGGAAAAAACTTATCATAAAAAGAAATGGACTCCTCTAAATCCTTTACCCAAAATTCAATATGATGAATACCAGCTCGAAATGTATTCATTTTAAGAATGTGCCCCCTGTACTACTTGCACAATTTCCATTGGCGTATTGACCATATAATCTGGTGCATCTTTTTTTACTGTTTCAATGACATCATATCCCCAAGATACCCAAATCACGTTCACCCCGGCCTTTTTACATGCTGCTACATCTCGCTGTTCATCACCGACATATAACATATCTTGCTCTGTTATTTTTTTGGATTTCAAAAATCTTCTTATCATTTTATCTTTACCGAACAAATTTTTAGAACAATACACTTCTTGAATATTTTCGATACCATTATTGTGTAAAAACGCCCGAATATGCTCTTCTGAATTCGATGATATGACTGCAATCCCATAGCCTTTTTTATGTAATTCCTCTAAAACATCCTTCATCCCGTGAAATAAAACAAGATCTTTTATAGCCGGTTGATATAATTTATAAAACTCTAACGCTAATATAGGTAGTTTATAAAGTGGTACATCTAGTTTTTTACATCTCTCTGGAATCGTCAATTTGCGTAAAGGCTCAATTTCTTCTTCTCTCACTGTCTTATAGCCATGCTTTTCAGCTAGTTGATTATAAATCGGTACAAATATATTTTGTGAATCTACTAATGTGCCATCAAAGTCAAAAACAATATATTTTTGCATCCCCATACTCCTTTTACTTCTTTTTTCTAAACCTATGTTATTCAACAACATAGGTGTCTTAACCTTCTATAAGCATAAAAAAGAACAAGATTTTCTCTTGTTCTTTTTAAGACAGCCATTTTGGCGGTACATTCATATTCCAATAAATATTTCCTAATTCATGATGTCCAGAGTATCCATCATCAAAACGATGATAGTGGAAATTAAAATAATAACCATCTTGCGGTGGATGATCTCTTCTTACGTGAAATCGCAGTAAGTCATTTCCTGATTTTGTATCGTAAACGTGAAAAATCTTTTCATTATTCCCACCAGCTGGTCTTTGAGAGATCGCTAACGATTGTAACGATTCTTCTGGTACATCATTGGCAAGTTCAGCAATTGCTTCTTCAATTTTCGGTAATATTATATCTTTAAATTCATCTTCAATTACTGGCCCAATTTTAGTGCCAAACTTTTGCATCGACTGTTTCTCTGCTTCTTGCATTGCATAAGTAATAAAAGTATCGGTGGTTAACCTGTCATTCGTTTCTTCATATGTATAGGACGTGCTCTCCAAATTTTGTTGCCCAGCTGTGCTCGTAGGCTTGGCCGCAGCTTTGGCATTATCAAGCAATATGGAAGGAGGCGTCACTAAACCAAATGTAAATACGGTAATTAATGCGACTAAGGTTTTTCTAAACCAATTTGGCATTTATGTTCCTCCCCTTTCACTCATTATATTTTATATAACGGTTGTTTCTTCTATTATACAAAATGATTGTAATTTTTGCACTTTACAAATTTGTTAACGTTCACATATTTTTCACTTGAATATGAAATTGTAAGATTTCATACACTATAAATACAACAACAATGAGGAGGCGACCAGATGACTTTAGATGTCATGTATTCCGCCGCAAGCATACTCGTTTTAGTATATTTTATTTATCAATGTGTTACAGACTAGAAAAAGAGCCAATTTCCGGCTCTTTTTCTACGGTACAAATACAACCCAACCAATCAATAATATAAAAATAATCCCGGCAATTACAGCTGGTAATAAATAGAAATAGGAAAGTATAACTATTCCATACAAAAGTATAGCTGGAAGTAGTAAATAACGATCCGCCTTCCATCTTAACAAAAGTAATTTCCCTTCTTCACAGTATAAATGAAGAAACATTTTTTTCGTAAATTCATTCCAATAATCACGTGCATAGCGAGAAATTGCAAATAAAGTAAATATGAGAATAATAGCTGTAATCCACCTTGGACTCATAATAATACTCGCAGTGCTTATACATACAATTTGAATATAAAACATTCGTGCACTGCTTGTACGGAAAAATTCTTTCAAAAAGGATTCGACAATACGAGAATCAGCTTTCTTCCCTAAAAATCTTTTGGAACGTGGAAATATCCACGGTTTTTTATTCGAACTACTCGGCTTAGCAGCATGCCCTCCAACTTGCATAATACCACTTGTCCAGCGCATGCTTTCTTCTTTTTCTTTTTCTTTTTCAACCTCTTTAAAAAAGTAATTTTTATAATTCATCTTCTCTTTTACTACTACAATAATTAAAGAAATTGATAGACCTATAAATATAATTGAATAAAAGGGGTTTTTATAAATAAAAAATAGACTAATTCCAACAAAGGATAAGCTCATAGAAAATACTATACTTTTTACAATCCATAAAATCCATCGTTTCCCCGCACGTACTTGAATAAGTCTCGTCAACAACGACAGCATAAATTGAAATGCAGTAAAAAACACCCAAAATAATACAATTTGTACCGTTGTTGCTCCAATACTTTTTATCAACACTGGCAACATAACAACCACTACCATTACATTCGTTATCGCTATTCGAACAAATGTGTAAATCATGCCATACTGAACTAATTTTCGCATATGAGCTGGATACGAAATTAAAAATAAACTATCTGCTTGTTCAAAAAATGAGCGAACTCCTCTCGAATATGTTACAAGATAAAATGCGAGTAACCCTAATCCGAAGTAAATCGTCTCTTCCATTGATAATTCATTTATCCATAGTGACCGATAATAGATTCCCATAAATATAAGTGCTGGAATAATAATATATAACGCAACTGTCCAATCTGTTACCGAACGTATAGACCTCCATTTTCGCTCAAGTTCATGGCGTAATCTTTTATAAAATTGTTTTTTAATCACGTTGTTCACGCCTTACAATTGCATCAAAGCAGTCTAATAATGGACTCTCCGGCATTTCAGCTAATGTTTGAATCGTATGTAAATTCCCATCTGCTACTAACGTTCCTTGCGAAATAAGCAAAAATCTTTCACAAATTCTTTCAGCAGTATCTAATACATGTGTACACAGTAAAATTCCTGCTCCACGCTCTTTTTCTTTATATAAATAGTTTAATAACTCTTTCGTAGCTACTGGATCTAAACCGATAAAAGGTTCATCAATTATATAAAAATCTGGCTCTGTTAAAAACGCTAATATTAGCATCGATTTTTGTTTCATACCTTTTGAAAACTTTGATAAATACTCATGCTTATGCTTATCCATTCGAAATGTATGTAATAATTGTTCCGCCCGTTCTTCCCAGCTCCCCATTTCACTTCCACGAGCCGCCATTAATAATTCAATATGTTCCCAGAGCGTCAAATAATCATAATATGTTGGATGTTCTGGCACGTATGCATAAGGATTTTTCTTTTCGCCAAATGATATTTCACCATTCATATTTACAAGTAAGCCTAGCATTGTTTTAATCGTCGTACTTTTCCCGGCACCATTTGCGCCAATAAGAGCAACTAACTCACCTTTTTCGATGGAAAAAGCAATATCATGAATTATCTTTTCACCTATTTCATATCCAGCAGAGCGGATATTCACTTCTAACATACATTTCCCTTCTTTCCATTTCTAATACAATCAAGGAAAATGATAACATATCACTATCTATATATCATTATAATTTATTCGTTTTCATAGAAGGAAAAAACATTTTTTTACAGAATATTTAATGTTTGATTACATTTTATTGGAATTGAAGGGGTTATAACTATGACAAACATTGAAGCAATTTTCATTGATCGTGACGGTACAATCGGTGGTGACACTACAATACATTATCCAGGCTCTTTTACATTATTTCCTTTTACAAAAGCATCCTTGCAAAAACTAAAAGCTCAAAATATAAAAATTTTCTCATTTACAAATCAACCAGGTATTGCAGATGGAATAGCAACCGTAAATGATTTTGTACAAGAATTAGAAAATTTCGGTTTTGATGATGTTTACCTATGTCCTCACAAACACGGTGATGGTTGTGAATGCCGTAAACCAAGTACAGGCATGCTTCTTAAAGCAGCGGAAAAACATGGACTAGATTTAACACGATGCGCTGTAGTTGGTGATCGATGGACTGATATTGTTGCAGGAGCAAAAGTACACGCGACAACGCTTTTAGTACGAACGGGCGCTGGATATGATGCTTTACATACGTACCGAGACAAGTGGGCACATATCGAACCAAACTACATTGCAGAAAACTTTGAAGATGCAACAAACTGGATATTAAATCAACTATAAAACAATTTAAAAGAGACGTTTCACTCTGTAAAATAAAAAATAGCAATATATATCCTCTCTTACAAAAACAAGAGAGGATATATATTGCAGGTTTTGATTCACTCGACGCAATGTAAAACATGGTTTAAATAGCCTTTTGAGGAGCAAACATTGCAAATCACATCATATTTTTCATCACTACTATCAATGCAATTCTCAGAGGAATTCTCTGGGTAAATAACATCAATAAACGCAAATAAGGGATAGCTTAGTGGCTATCCCTTACATTCTCTATCGTCTCCCGTTAAATAGATTTTTTCTGATTTTATGGCGTATCTTCGTCACTTTTATACTCCAAAATATCACCTGGCTGACAATCCAAAGCCTTACAAATCGCTTCTAATGTTGAAAAACGAACAGCTTTTGCTTTCCCATTTTTCAGAATAGAAAGATTCGCCATAGTAATTCCAACCTTCTCCGAAAGCTCCGTTACACTCATCTTTCGTTTTGCTAACATGACGTCAATATTAATAATAATTGTCATATCCGCCACCTCAGACTGTCAAATCATTTTCTGATTTTATGTTAATCGCTTCTTGTAGCAGCCGTTGGAGGATAGCAGCAAAAACGGCGATAACGAGCGAAGCAAAAATGATGATGAGTCCCACTAACCCAATAGGAGGGTCAATTTTCTTCGCTATAAAATGAAAAAGTGGCAAACCTAATACATACAAACCACTGATTGTAATTGCACAGCCCTTTATATTCTTTAACGACTTTACAGATAATTCCGAGAACGCTGTGTTCTCGTCAATGTAATGTAAAAGATTGAAAGCCTGATAAAGAGCAACATAAAAAGGTACAGCCGCTCCATACATCACAATGAAAACGAGATATTTCATCGGAGCAATATTTGGATACAAATTTGCTGCAAAATTCGCCATTTTAGGCACTAAAAATATGCATAAAGCAAGCACTGCAATTCCAGCCAGAAAAATAATTACTTTTAAGAAAGTGGTTGAACTTCGTTTAAGATTCATTTACAATACCTCACTTATTCAATGACAACATGATTTTACCATAAATTTTATTGTTTAACAATAAATAAATATTGCTTTTCGTTTCATTATTATCGTCACATTCTTTTAATTTCGGCAAAAATAAAAAGAATTTCTCTTTACAAAGAAATTCTTTTACTTGAAAACGTCTCATTTAATCTTAATTTTTTTAAAAAGTTAATTCATAATGGAAATAACGATTATCTCTCAAATAACCATTTTCAGCGTATAATCGCTGTGCTGATAAATTATCAATCTCTGTTTGTAATTTTACACCTTTTGCGCCATTTTCTAATGCAAATTCCTTTGCAACTTCTAATAATTTTTTACCTGTACCAGCTCCACGCTTAGCCGCTTGTACAAATAAATCATTTAAAATCCATAATTCTTTCATTGAAATGGAAGAAAATGATGGATATAGTTGCGTGAACCCAATATATTCGCCGTCTTCAACAGCCACGAAAATAACGGATTCTTTTCTCTCAATTCGATTTTGTAAAAATACTTTTGCTCCTTCTATATCTGAATCTTGTCTATAAAACATGCGATAGTTATTAAAAACTGATGCTAGTCCATCTAAATCTGCAATTGTTGCCTCATATATTCTCATATTACTCCATTCCCCTTCCAATACTGGCTCATTATATCCGTTGCCCATTTAGGCTGTTGTAATTCTTCTTTCGGCATAAACTCTTTCATTATTGGCTTTATATCCAATATAGGCGTGCCATCAATAGCATCTAATCCCTCAACAATAATTGATTTACCTTCCTTTTTTATTACTTTTACAATTGTCACACCTATGCGATTCGGACGATTTTTACCGCGCTGTGCAAAAATGCCTACTTTAGGATAATCATTATTATTTCTAGGATGTCTAGCAAAATATTGAATTTGTTCATCCGTTACTTTATGAAAATAAAAAACAACTTCAATGTGAGAAAAATCTTCAATGCCTTGTATACTTTCCTCTGTATACATTTCATTTAAAGTAATGCAGGATCTTACTTCTCCCCACTCATCATCTTTTATTTCCTTTCTTTCATTATGTACAAATGCGATTGGTTGAACTGAAAACATACGCATTCCTCCCTGAATGTAACCACTTACATTATAAAATATTTTCTGAATGTTTTCCAGACTCGTGATTTAAGTTTACATAATATAATTATAATCTATTTTCTAAAGCGAAATTTACCGCTTCAATCGCATGTATATAGGTTGTATCAAATATTGGAACTGATACGTCTTCCTGTTTTATTAATAACCCTATTTCTGTGCAACCTAAAATTATTCCCTGCGCCCCTTCTTGCACTAACTTTTCTATGACTCTTTTATAATACTCTCTTGATTGAGATGTTATTTCTCCTAAACATAATTCTGTATATATTATTTCGTTTATCTTTTCTCTATTTTTTTCTAATGGTATTATTACTTTTATATCATTCTCTTCTATACGTGACTTATAAAAATCTTGCTCCATTGTGTATTTTGTTCCAAGTAGTCCCACCGTTTGAATACCTTTTCTTTTAATTTCTTTTGCAGTTGCATCAGCAATATGCAAGACCGGAATGTTAATATTTTCCTTTATTTTGTCAACTACCTTGTGCATTGTATTTGTGCAAATGATTATAAAGTCTGCTCCTCCCATCTGCAATGAATATGCCGCATTCCCTAATACTTCTCCTGCTCCATTCCAATCTCCGTTAGACTGGAATCGTTCAATCTCTTCAAAGTCAACGCTATTAATCATACATTTTGCTGAATGTAATCCTCCTAACCTCTCTTTTATTTCTTCATTAATGATTCGATAATATTCAGAAGTTGATTCCCAACTCATACCACCTATAAGACCTATCATTTTCATATATAAACACCACACCTACCTTAACTATTTTTATAAAACTAATAACAACATTTTATTATGTATATTATACATAATAAAACAAGACTTTAAGTTTATAATATAAAGTCTTGTTTTAACCTAATTTAAGATGTCAATAATGAAGATCAATTCTACATTCATTTCCAAGGAAATTTTTATAGAATATTCAGAAATTAATATTTCGATGTTTTTATAGAATCTTTATATTTGTAATTAAAACATTCTCGATACAACTGTTTAATTTCATCATAAGAAGGTACTCGTGGATTATTTCCTGGGCTACCACTTTCAATTGCATCTGACGCCATTTTAGAAATAGCATTTTCAAATTCAATTTCATCGATTCCGTATTCTTTTAAATTTGGAATACGAAGATCAAAGCAAAGTTTCTTTACTTCAGCAAGCATGTAGTTCGCTGCTTCTTCATCAGAATATGAGTAGAAATCTTTATTTAAACTGCGTCCAACCTCGGCTAACCTTTTCACCGCACTTGTTTTTGTAAACTCTAAAACTGTAGGTAATAGTATTGCATTTGATATTCCATGTGGCACATGAAATAATGCTCCCACGGGCCGAGACATTCCATGAACTAATGTAACTGATGCATTTGAAAATGCGATTCCAGCTTGTAATGAAGCAATCATCATCGCTTCTCTTGCTTCCATATTATCTCCATCTTCATATGCAATACGTAAATATTTCATAATACTTTCAATTGCTGAAAGAGCCAGTACATCTGTAAGCGGTTGTGAAACTTTAGAAATATATGCTTCTATTGCATGGCACAATGCATCTATCCCTGTTGCTGCCGTAATCTCGGGTGGTACCGAACATGTTAAAATTGGGTCTATAATTGCTACTTGTGGTATGAAACTCGGATGCTTCATCATCATTTTTACATCTGTTTTTTTATTCGTAATTACTGCTACACTTGTTACTTCTGACCCAGTACCAGAAGTTGTTGGAATTGCAATAAGTGGTAACGGATCATTTTCTATTTCGATATCCTTTTGAACGTAATATTCAATTTCTCCACCATTAGTATATAACACTGCTACCGCTTTCGCAGCATCAATACAACTTCCACCACCAATACCGATAATAAAATCACACTTTCCTTCTTTGCAAATAGTTAACGCTTCTAATACGTGTATATTTGTAGGCTCAGCATTCACTTTATTATATGTAATAACAGTTATACCTTTTTTGTTGAGTTGTTTTATACACCTTTCAACATAACCTAATTTCTCCATAATTGTATCAGTAACTATAAAAGCTCTTTTTCCTAACTTTTTTGATTGTTCCCCCAGTTTTTCAAGCGAATTTCTCCCATATAATACAGACTTCGGCATACGAAATTCAGCAACTTCTTGCAAGTACTCCACCCCTTCTTACCCTAATTAATATTTTATGAAATAAAATATCGATTTGATGAATCTTTACTATTCGAATTTCAAATATTTTTAATAGATTCCTGTTAAAGTATAGAACGCGATGACTGCAAATACAGCAACCGTTTTCAAAATTGTAATAGCAAATATATCTTTATATGACTGTTTGTGTGTTAATCCTGTTACTGTAAGAATCGTAATAATAGCTCCGTTATGTGGTAATGTATCCATTCCTCCTGATGCCATTGATACGATACGGTGCATAACTTCTAACGGAATATCAAATTGATTGGCTGCTGCAATAAATTTATCCCCCATAGCACTTAAAACAATTCCCATTCCTCCTGATGCGGAGCCTGTAATACCTGCTAATATATTCGTCGTTACCGCTCCATTCACTAAAGGATTCGTGAACGTTGCAGAGATACTGTCTCTCATTATCGCAAAACCAGGAAGTGCTGCAATGACACCACCAAAGCCAAACTCAGCCCCTGTATTCATTGTTGCAAGTAGTGCTCCCCCAATACTTGTATTTAATCCAGCTTGAAAACCTGTTACTACTCGTTTCCAATATAATAAAAGTGTTGAAACAATCCCAATGATAAGTGCCAACTCTACAGACCAAATTCCTACTACTGCACTTAATTCTACCTTTCCAAATGCTTTCATACCAATTGCAGAAAAATCAAAACCATTCGGATACCACTTCGGTATCATGATTGTGAAAACTTTATTCATTACACCTACTAAAATAAGTGGTACAAACGCAATTACTTGCTGTATTCTTGTAATTTCAATACTGCTTAGTACCGGCATATCTTTTTGTTCTAATTGTAAAGATGCAGCCATTTCATTATTCCCATCATTAAACCCGAAATAGCCTTCTCCCGCTGCCTTAGCCTTTTTACTTCTACTCTCTAAATATAGTAAACCTAACGTTAAAACAAAGATTGCTCCTAAAATACCTAGTATCGGAGCAGCATAAATATCAGTTTTAAAAAAAGTTGTAGGTATTACATTTTGAATTTGTGGTGATCCAGGAAGTGCATCCATTGTAAACGTCGCTGCTCCGAGAACAATCGTTCCAGGGATTAAACGCTTTGGAATATCGGCTTGTCGAAACAACTTAGCCGCGAACGGGAATATAGCGAATACCACTACATACACACTAACACCGCTATACGTTAAAATAGCCCCCATTAAAACAATCGCTAAAATTGTACGTTTTTCCCCAACTAACTCTACAATTGTCTTTGCGATTGAGTCAGCAATTCCTGACATTTCTACTACTTTCCCAAATATTGCCCCTAGTAAAAACACTGGAAAGTATAACTTAATAAATCCTACCATTTTCTCCATAAAAATATTAGAAAAGAAAGGTAATACAAAACTAGGTTCTGTCAAAAATACCGCAAATAATGCAAAAATCGGTGCAAATAAAATAACAGAAAACCCTCTATATGCTACAAACATAAGTAAACTAAGTGCTAATAAAATAATAACTAGCTCCAATTATACCCCTCCTTTAAACTGAAAATTCAATCTTATTTTGATAAACTTCTGTAATCTTGCCACACTCTATTCTTTCATGACAAACCTCCTCTATTTGTTACAAATTTTTCATGCTAAAAATGTCTAATTATACATATTCGATTACATATGAAAAATCCCTTTAAACGATAACGATTTCATCGTCATACGTTATAAAGGGACTATTAATGTCTATATTCATTGCTTTATCAAGCTATTTTCTATACAAAAATAATGTAACCCTTCTACATCATTCGCGATATGAGTCACACCAACTTCAGTCAATTCTTTTTTACTTCCATAGCCATACAAAACTCCAATTGAAGCAATTCCATTATGATTAGCTCCTATTATATCGTGCTTTCTATCCCCAATCATGACCATTTCTTCTTTTTTAAGCTCTTCATTTGTTTGTAAAATATGAGCAATGATTTCTTCTTTTTTTATTCTCGTTCCATCTAAATTACTTCCAATGATATCTTCAAAATAATTCGTTAGTTGAAAATGTTCTATTACTTGTCTAGCAAATATAGTAGGCTTTGAAGTAGCTATAAATAAACGATTTCCCGTATCTTTTAATTGTTTTAGGAGATTTGGAATACCCTCGTATACATTATTTTCAAACAATCCACTCTGCTTTAAATACTCACGAAAATAAAAAACAGCTCGTTCAACTTCTCCTTCACTCATATTATATCTCTCTATGAATGATTGTTGAATGGGAGGACCAATAAATGAGTCTAACTCATTTGCATGTAATTCTTCAATTCCTACTTTTTTTAACGCGTACAAAACTGAATTTATAATCCCTTCTTTCGGATCCGTCAATGTTCCATCTAAATCGAATAGAAATGTTGTATACATATTTAATCCCCCACTCATTTTAACTTTATATGCAATACTGAAGGCTTTCTCCTACTCCGCCTCTACTATAATACCATTATTTATCTTTTCAAAAAATTACTTTTTCTATGTTACATACTTTCAGTTACAAAATGAGATAGATATGATAAAGTAAAAAAGTTACAATTATTTTAATAGAAACTGGTGAAATAAATGTCAATTACGTTAATCTTTATTATAGCCTTCACAATTATAATCCACGCAGTCGAAACAAGTTCTTATAGTATTCGTTTAGCTGGTGTTCGTTTAAAAAAGATTGCCGTTTCCTTATCCGGCGTAGGAATGGTACTGCTTATTTCAAGAACATCTAACTTACTACAAGCCTTTTTAATCGGTGGTATTGTCGGATGAAGCAAAGCTAGATTCTTCTATTGATTTAGAGCATATTATACGGCTCGTTCTATTATCTGCTTCTGTCGGTACATTGCTCGCGATTATACTTTATCCAACTTTGACAAAACTATTTGGATACGTCATTCAAAACTTTGAAACAGATGGTTCATTCATTCGAATGATGAAGACGAATAACATTCAAAAATTAAAGTACACAAAAAAATATGTACGCTTTCCAAAGCTAGAAATGATTCATAGACTGCGTATCGGTGGTATTCCAAAACGTATTATGCTTATCAACATGTTTGCTACTGCAATTTATACAGCCGGTGTCCTTTCGGCCCTTTACGCTTCTTTTCTAAATCCAGATTATGCAACAAACGCAAGTACAGCTTCTGGACTTGTAAATGGTTTTGCTACTATTTTATTAACAGTACTACTCGATCCACGCATTGCTTTATTAACAGAGCGAGCTTTACAATCAGAACACGGTGCTGAATCTATGAGTAAAATGTATGGTTGGCTAATGATTTCTAGACTTTTCGGCACATTACTCGCACAACTTTTATTCGTACCAGGTGCTTACTGGATTTTATGGATTATTGAACTGATGCATTAATTTACTAGAAAGGTGAATATATCAATGAAGATACAAACAGAGCAAGATATAATTCGCTTAGTAGAAAACGATGAATGGATGATGAACGTATTACAAATGGCAAAATCACTAGAGCTACCTGATTGGTGGATTTGCGCCGGGTTTGTTCGTTCTAAAATTTGGGATACTTTACATAACTTCGAAGTAAGAACAACTACACCAGACGTTGATGTCATTTATTTTGATTCTTTTCTTAAAGATGAGGCATACGAACAATCATTAGAGAAGAAACTGACACATTTAGATGCTTCTATACCTTGGTCAGTTAAGAATCAAGCTCGTATGCATGTAGTAAATAACATGCCACCGTATTCTTCTTCTGTGGATGCTATTTCTAAATTTCCAGAAACAGCAACTGCTTTAGGCGTTACACTTGACGAGCAAAACAATGTCATATTAACAACTCCATGTGGAATTGAAGATGTACTTTCATTACAAGTAAAACCGACAGCTCATTTTCTTGAAACGAAAGAACGAATACATATGTACAATAAGAGAGTTATGAAAAAGAATTGGCAAAGCAAATGGTCTAACATAACAATCACTTATCCCGAAATTTAGATAGGGTGCTTCTCATTTGTAGAAGCACCCTTTTTCATTTCAAAAAATGAATGACTGTTTCTGCGAATCGATCTGCTTCTTCATAATGAGGTGTATGACCACTCTCTTCAAACACGATATACTTACCGTTTCGAGCATCTTTATTAAATGTTTCAATTTGTTTTTCACATGTGACTACATCATATTTCCCTACAATTAATAACATTGGATTCTTTACTTCTTCTATTTTTGATAATAATGACGTATGACATGCGCCTTCTGACTTCAGTCTATCAAAATGGATGTTGGAACGATTTGAAAATACATCCCACTCTTCGTCACTATATAAACTATCGTCCGTTTCATCTTCCGTATAATTGTAAATCTCCATTCTTTTTTCTTCTAATTCATTACTTAATCTTATATAAGCTTCTAGCAAATCTTTTGAACTAGCATTACTAGATGAGTAAGCTAGGCACTCTTCTGCTGCTGCTTCTTTTCCGTATTTCTTTAATAAACTCCCTGTCTTTTGTAATAAAGCTCTACTTGTTAATGCAAAATCAAAAGTCGGCCCTTCAAATATTATTTTCTCTATTGAATTTGGGTATGTCACCGCATATAATAACGCTAAATATCCACCGAAAGAATGTCCTATTACAGACCATTGCTCAATTTGTAATACTTTTCTTAGTTCCTCACAGTCTTCAATTAAATCACTTAGTCCAAAAGGTTCTTCTTCAGTAATTACTTCTGATCGACAAACTCCTCTTTGATCTATCATAATTACATATAAGGAATCTTTTAATCGTTCCGCTTGATGAAACGAAAAATCATAGCAACTCTCTCCTGGTCCACCGTGCAAATACAATACTGGCTTATTTTTAGGGTTTCCATGTGTTTCAACGTATAGCTTTGTCCCTCTAATGTTCATGTATTTCCCAACTTCAATCAAATTCGTTTTTATTATCATCACCTTCTTTTATACTGAATATTATAACATTTCAACCTAAATAATTCCTATTACATTTAAAAAGACGATGATTATTGCAAGTGGTGCTACAAATCGAAGTAAAAATGCCCAACAAGTAAATATTTTCTTTCCGTAATTTCCACCTACAAAAAATTCTGCTTCTAACACTTTCTTTTCCATTTTGAATGATACGAAAATACTAATAAATAGTGCTCCAAGTGGCATTAATATATTACTAGATAGAAAATCTACTGCATCAAAAATATTCTTCCCAAAAATCGTAATATCACTCCATACTCCAAAGGATAACGCAGATGGTATACCTACTAGGAAAATGCAGAAACCGATAATCCATGATAGCTTAGTTCTTCTTTCTTGCTTCCCATTCGCCATTGCTGAAACAACTGTTTCAAGTAAAGAGAACGCTGATGTTAATGTGGCAAATGTAAATAGCGCAAGAAATACTGTTAAGAACAATCCGCCGAATGGAATTTGACTAAATACTGATGGTAGTACGATAAATAGTAGTCCAGGCCCTTCTGTCGGCTCCATGCCTAGTGAAAATACTGCCGGAAATATAGCAAGACCCGCAAATAAAGATACGAATAAATTCAATCCAACAATCGTAACTGCTGATTTTGGTAAACTTTCTTTTTTATTTAAATACGAACTATACGTAACCATAATCGAAATTCCGATACTAATCGCAAAGAATGATTGGCTCATTGCGAACAAAATACTTTCTGAAGTAATCTTTGAGAAATCTAGTTGTAAGAAAAACTTCACACCTTTCATCGCATCATCAAGTGTTAATGAGCGAATAATAAGAGCGACAAATAATACGAACAATGCCGGCAACATATATTTACTTGCTTTTTCAATCCCATTTTGTACACCTTTTGATACAACCCATATCGTAATGAACATAAAAACAAAATGTCCAGTAATAGCCCAAACAGGATTTCCAATTGTTTCAGTAAATAATGCACTGTAATTCTGCCCTGAAGTAATAAGCTGTCCAGTTACTCCTCTGAATAAATAAATTAGTACCCATCCGCCTACAACACTATAAAATGACAGTAATATAAAACAAGTTCCAACACCAAGACGTCCAATCCAGTGCCATCCTGTATTTGGCGCTATACTTTTAAATGCTCCAACTGCTTGTTTCTGTGTACTGCGTCCAATCATAAATTCAGCTATTAGTAATGGTAGTCCAATTAATACCGTAAATAATATAAAGATTAAAAAGAATGCTCCTCCTCCGCTCTTCCCAGCGATATAAGGAAACTTCCATATTGCACCTAGTCCAATTGCTGATCCTGCCGCAGCCATTATAAAACCTAATTTCGAAGTCCATTGCTCCGTCTGTTTCATCTTATTTTCCTCCTAATTAAATCTTTTTATATAAATAATTAAATTTTATAAACCAATCCAAATAAACCCTCCATTTCTTTTTCTATAAAATAAAAAATGGCCTAGCATCTCTTTAAATAAAGAGACGCTAAGCCATATACTTAACGCGGTACCACCCTTATTGATTCCATTATGAATCCACCTTAGTAGTAATCGTTTGATTACAAACCTAATATCGAAGGTTAACCGTTAAGATTTACTAAGAATGTAATTCCGTTCCACCTTACTGCTCCTAGGCGAGTTCAGGATGTCATTTGACTATGTCGCACCAACCCATAGCTCTCTGTACAAATACATGACCTTACTACTCCTATTCAACACGTTTTAATATTTAGAATATATTTTCTTTTAAAATTAATATGAAGTATATCGATTATATCTGTAACTGTCAAGGTATATATTGATTTTTTTGTCGAAAAGGATTTTTATATAGATTTATAGAAAATATTTACAATAAAAACAAAAGGAGATTAACACGTTATGTCACTATTAAAGAATGGCTGTTTTTTTGTTATCCGCTCATTTCTCATCATTCTTGGCATTATTGCGATTTGTTCCTTACCACAATTGTTTTTCGGTACACCTCCTAATTCAGCAAAATCGCTAGCAATGCCGCCTACACCAACTTTACAATTTAATATTAGTAACTATTTAGATTCGATTTCAAATGTTATTTCTTCTTTGTTTTACCCTACAAGTATTACTTATAAAATTAGCAATGCTGGCACTCAGTCGCCAGACCGTGATCTTTTTCCATACTTGCTAGAATCATATACGCATACATTAACTATTATGATGTGTGCCTTCCTTATCGCCGCACTTCTTTCTACTACTTTTACTATTCTTACATTTTACTTTCCTCAACGCCTTCAATCTCTTATTCTTAAAACTTTACACGTACTAGAATCATTACCAGACTTATTTTTTGTCGTCTGCGTACAGTTATTTGTCATTTGGATTTATAAAAATACAAATATACTCGTTACGGTTCCTTTTTCTACTATGCAAGAAAAAACATATTTGTTACCGATATTAACACTGAGTATTTTACCGATTATTTACTTATACAAAATTTGCTTGTTAAATTATAATGATGAGCTGCAAAAAGATTATATAAACGTTGCGGTCGCAAAGGGATTAAAACCGTTTTACATTTTATATAAACACGTGCTTATCAACGCCTTACTCTCCATCTTTTATAATGCAAAATCTATTTTTTTATTTATGATTTCCAATATGATCGTACTGGAGTATTTATTTAATTCCTACGGTTTATTTAAATTTTTAATTATGCATCAAACACCTGAAATTATTACGGTAAGTATATTAATTTTAACAATTCCATTCTATCTCTCCTTTGAACTATTAAAACGCATTTTACCAGGAAGAAGGGATTTACATGCTTAAAAAGGTGGTTTTTAATATGCGATTTTTAATCGGTCTTTTTATTTTAGTAATTATTATTATTTCAAGTTTTATTACGAAAGAGAAAGAAAGAGACGAAAATTCTCGATTTTTAAACATAATGTAAAAATAAAGGAACATTAAAAGAATCCTCGCGAAAATCGCGAAGATTCTTTTTTCACGGTAAAAGTCTCGTACAATCTCTCGGAAAAGCACTCGCTTCTCTCACATTCGATAACTCTAAAAGCTTATACACAACTCGTTCTAATCCAATTCCAAAGCCACCATGCGGCGGACATCCGTAGCGGAATGTATCTACATACGATTGAAATTTCTCTGGGTGTAATCCTTTTTCTTTAAAAGATGCGAGTAACATTTCATGATTATGAATACGCTGTGCACCTGACGTTATTTCTAATCCTTTATATAATAGGTCAAATGAATCCGTTATGGCTTCGTTCTCCTTATTCGGCATTGTATACATTGGTCGCGCTTCTTTTGGATAATGAGTAATGAATACAAATTCACTATTATATGTTTCTTTCACATATTTCCCCAGTAATTTTTCACCTTCTGTATCTAGATCCCCTATAGGAGATTCTTTTCGATACTTACTTTTCAAAACTTCTTGTGCTTCTGATAATGTGATTTTAGGAATTTCTGCAATGATAGGTACTGTTATTTGTAATAGTTGTAGTTCTTTTTCACATTTTTCTCCTACTTGTTGAAACATGTATCGTAAAACATCTGTTTCTAATTGCATCACTTCATGAAAATCATTTATAAACCCAAGTTCTACGTCTAACGATATATATTCATTTAAATGTCGTGAAGAGTTATGACGTTCAGCCCGGTACACAGGAGCAATTTCAAAAACACGCTCGAGTCCCCCAGCTACCATCATTTGTTTATAGAACTGTGGTGATTGAGCTAAATACGCTTCTTTTTGGAAATATGGAAGCTTAAAAACATTCGCCCCGCCCTCTGCTCCTTGCGAAACAATTTTCGGCGTAAATATACGTGTAAAATCGTTCTCCGTTAAATATTCACTAAAGCTTTGAGCAAGTGTAGCTTTCACTTTAAAAATCGCCGCGGTTCGCTCATGTCTTAATGATATTACCCGCTCATTCAATATTTGATCTAAGCCAACTTGTAACTTCTTTTTGTTTATTTCAAATGGAAGTGGTTCTGCACTATTTAATATTTTCACTTCATGTGCAAGCACTTCAACACCTAATTCTGTTTTCGAAGTCTCTACTATTTCACCAACCACTTGTACGACACTTTCAACATCTACTTTATATCCAGCCAGCTTGCTTTCTAATACGCATTGAATAACTCCTGTCCGGTCCCGTAATAATAAAAAACTAACATTTCCAAGATGACGAATCTTTTTTACCCATCCCTGTAGTAATACCGTCTTTCCGGTATGCTCCGTACATTCTCGTGTGAGTGAACGCTTCATTATTTGATCCATTATATTTCCCTCCAGTAGTTTTATTTTTATTTACGTTATTGTTGTCGTTGTCGTCGTCATCATCCACGATCACTCACCTCCTTTCAAAGAATACAAAAATCCGCCCCTATAAATAGGGACGGATTTTTTTCCGCGGTACCACCCAAATTGTCATACTGACCATCTTAGTCCTGATAACGGTAGGTACCGTTTGCTTTTACTAATTATCACGTTCAAAGCAACACTCACAGGTGTCTTTCCATCATGCGGTATCGCAATCTTCCCAGCAACCGATTGCTCTCTGTAGACCCTTGCATCATGTACTTTTCCTGATCATCACTTTTTGTATTTGCAGAGTATTCTAACTCTTAGTTTTGTAAAATGCAAGCCTTTTTATTAAACTCTACAGTTATTTAGTAAGTATTTTTTACGTTTTATTATTATTTACCCATGTAGATTTACATTAGTTTTTTAATACCCTTCGATAACTTCCATTTTATTACATATTTTATGTATTTCCCACACATATTAATATCAAAATTGTAACGGAGGTATACATATGAAAAAAGCAATTAGTTTCTTCTTCCTTTTGTTTTGCCTAATTGTAGTAAATGAAACATACGCCTATTCACCAAAATCTTTACCAATCTCTCAAAATTCTGATCAATGGCGAGTGAATATTGCTGAACCGAAAAAAATAAGCAAGAATATGCTTCAAGCTAAAAAAGATGAATTTCAAACATATCAATTTTCAGTAACGAATGTTGGAGAAAACGAAGTATATAACGTACAAGTTGAAGTCTTCCGTAATGAACCAAATATGAAAACCAAATACGAACTCTTTTCCCTAGAAGAAAGTCGACTAGCAAGCGGAAAAACTGGATTCAGACATGCTAACTTCCCTGTTTCTACAAAAGCAGATGAGGTTGACGTGATCATTACATGGCAAGAACATCCTTTCCGCTCGATGAGAAACGGTCAAAAAGTTGAGTCTAGAAAATTTAAAGAGCATTTTGTTTTTAAAGATACAAAAAAGTAAATGGAATGTGGATATATTCACACTATCATTGATATCACCTAATTTACTCATACCAGTTCTTAGAAAAATAAAAAAGTCGTGGCTTATAAAATGCCACGACTTTTTTATATTAATTCGTACTAATTCCTCTTGCTGCCCAAATACGATCGATATCAGCAGCGTGTTGTCCGCCATATAAAAGAGCATCCGCTTGCTTAATTGCTTTTGCTCCATCACGGAATTTTGCATTTGGCGTTAATGACCAATGTGATTGTAAAATAATTTTTGTTGCTACATCACGGCCAAAGGCTTGTGCCATTTCGTATTGGCCTTGTGCCCAAATTTCCCCATCATTATGCACTTCGTTCGTTATATCTTTCGGATACACTTTATTCGTATCTAATCGGCGTAAGCATGTCGGATCTGAACTAGAATACGCAGTCGCATCCCATTCTCCAATACATGCTTTTCCGTAACCTGTCGTTGATACCGCATCTTCATAAGTAGCGCCTAAGAAATCTCCAAACCCTTCTCCCATCGCTCCGCCTTCTGCTGAACTTCCAAAGCCAGGTACTTGATTGTCTTGAATCGAATGTCCATATTCATGTGCGATAATACCCGCATCTTCCGCATCATCTACTCCGCCAGTACCAAATGTTAATGCTTTCGTTGATGGTGAATAAAATGAGTTATCATCAGTTGTACCATTTACATTCACTTTAATGGAACGGTTATTAATATTTTTTAAGCCTAATCCTTGAATGTAACGCTGTAATGTATCAATATGATAATACGACATAACATCTTCAAAACTATCATTTGCGCGTGTATAGTTGAATTGTAAATTTGTAGATTTTGTCTTCGCTTTTGAAGAAATCGTAACATACTCTCCAATTAAAAATCCTGTACCATCTAACCCTTTTAAAGTAACGGTTTTCAATTGATTCGTTAAAGCCGCTGAATCTGCATCTTTATTATCCTTTAACCCAGCTAAACTACCACTAGATACAATTGGGTTAGGTAAAAATACTTTTCCTGTTCCTTCTGCCTTTCGGTTTATATCAACCTTTTTTATTAGCTTCCCATTTTCCGCATCAACAAATGTTTCCCATGCACCGAAAGGTTTATTAGAATGGACTAAAACTTTGTATACTGGGATAGCGATTCCCTCTTCAATAATATATCCGAATTCTTTCTCTGTAGGAGCCCATAAGTTTTGCTCACTTTCCCCTCCAACATACGCCATTGATTTCTGTTCTGCTTCTTTTTCACTAATCTTTTTCGTTATTTCCTTCACATTTTGAACAGGCTGGTAATCCGACACAGCAAGTACTCCTTGCCCTTGTCCATTAATAGTAACTGTTATTTGTTTTGAAAATACAGGAGCACCATTGACTACTTGCTGGAACCGAACATATGAAGCTACTGACGTATCCGTTGTAGAAATATATTGTAAATCGGAAAGGTCTGGCTTTAATCCGTATTCCGTAGCATGTCCTTTTAAATATTCAATTGCTTTCTTTTGCGGCGAATACGCTTCTAGCTTTACTTGTTGTTGTTTTTCAAGTGCTGAAACAGTAGAAATTGTCCCCATTACTAATGGTACAGTCATTGCCATTGCCACCATTTTTTTGTTAAACATAGAACCACTCCCCCTAATAAATTGAAACCTTTACCCCATTCCTATAAGGCTATTACTGTCCACAAGTAACGAAATAAAGTGAATCTACGAGTAATTCTATATGAGCAATTCTATTACCTTTCCATTTAGGGTAAGTGAAATTTTCTCAATATTTATGTGTAAAACGAAAACAATACTTTAGAAATATATTTCTTTTCCAGTCATACAAAAAGGAAGTTGGAATCATTCCAACTTCCTTTTTTCTTTAATTAGCCGCGCTTAATTTAATACGGACTTTTGTCTCACCTAAGGAAATTTCATCGTCTTCATTCGTTAAGTGACTAAATGTAAATTGCTTGACGAGCAAGTTTTCCTCCAACAAATCTTTATGATTCGTTAACGTTTTCTGTAGTTCTTGCTCTGTATCAAGAATAACATCCACTCGTAAATTAACTGGTAAATTCAACTGTTTACGATATTCTTGAACGGCGCGAATGAATTCACGTGCTACCCCTTCTTGTAACAATTCTTCCGTTACATTTGTATCTAACATAACCGTATATTGTCCGTTAGTTGTATTAGAGAATCCTGATTTCGCAACTTTCTCTACCAATACATCTTCAGCCGTTACGACTACTTTTTCTCCTGATGCAGCTTCATATACTGCTTTTTCAGTTGAAACAAAGTTTTGTACTTCTTCTTGTGATAATTGTTTTAACCAGCCGTTTACTGCATTCACATTCTTACCGAACTTGGGCCCCGCCGTTTTAAAATTCAGCTTTAATTGATATGATGTGTACTTCGTTTCATCTAGTTCAACATGGAATGCTTTCACATTTAGCTCATCCATTACGATATCACGATAAGGTTCCCAATCGATATCATTCTCTTTATGCTCAAGTAATACAAGTTCTGATAATGGCTGTTTTACTTTTAAAGAATGTTGATTACGGTTACTTCTTCCTAGCTCAACAACTTGTAAAACAGCATCCATTTCCGCTTCTAACTTCGGCTGAAGTAGTGATTCATTTACAGCTGGATAATCTTCTAAATGAACGCTTCTTCCTTCTAAATTCAAATGAATATCTTCAGCAACAAACGGTGTAAATGGTGCAATTAATTTACTAATTGTTACAAGTACTTCATGAAGTGTCTCATATGCAGCTGCCTTTTCAGCATTCATACCAGATTCCCAAAAACGATTACGTGAGCGTCTTACATACCAGTTACTCACTTCATCTACAAGTGCCGCAATTTCACGAGCTGCATTCGTAAACTGATAATCATCAAGTGCTGTTCTTACCTTTTTCGTTGTGCTATGAAGTCTTGATAATACCCATTCATCTAATTTCGTCCGTTTAACATCATATGTTTCTTTCGGATTATACTCATCTAAATTTGCATATAAAACATAGAAGCTATACACATTGACTAACGTATCTACAAATTTCGATTTTGCTTCCAGTACTGTTCTTTCAGAAAAACGCTTCGCATTCCAAGGAGCACTGTCAACGAGTAGAGCCCACCTTAGCGCATCTGCACCAAATTTCTCTACTAAATCCACAGGGTCTAGTGCATTGCCTTTACTTTTAGACATTTTCTGTCCTTCTTCATCTAAAACATGCCCGAGTGATAATACTCGTTTATACGGTACTTTTCCAGTGTATAGTGCTGATACTGCTAATAAGCTATAAAACCAGCCGCGCGTTTGATCAATTCCTTCTGCAATAACATCTGCTGGAAACTGTTCTTCAAATAACTCTTTATTTTCGAATGGGTAATGATATTGTGCAAACGGCATGGAACCACTATCAAACCAAACATCAATTACTTCTGGTGTACGGTTCATTGTACTTCCGCATTTTCCGCAGCAAACTTGTACTTCATCTACATATGGCTTATGCAATTCTAAATCTTCAGGTGTTTCTTTCGTGCTATGCTTTCTTAATTCAGCAATGCTTTTCGGCGCAAATTGATGATCGCAGCTCTCACATTCCCATACGTTTAATGGCGTTCCCCAGTATCTATTTCGGCTAATATTCCAGTCCACCATATTTTCTAAAAACTTACCAAATCGTCCATGTTTCATATGATCTGGATACCAAGTAACAGAATCATTATTTTGTAAAAATGTATCTTTAATTGCAGTTGTTCGGATTAACCAACTTTCTCCTGCATAATAAAGTAGTGGTGAATCACAACGCCAGCAATGTGGATAGCTATGTTCATACTTTTCTTTATGATATAGCAACCCTTCTTTCGCTAAATAACGTACGATATCAACGTCACAATCTTTTACAAACTTACCTTTCAAAAATGGTACAGCTTCCGTATACTCACCTTTTTCATCTACAACATGTAAGAAAGATAATCCTTCGTTTTGAACGACTTTATAATCGTCCTCTCCATATGCTGGAGCAATATGAACGAGTCCTGTACCACTATCTGCCGTTACGAAATCAGCTGCGATGACACGGTAACCATTTGTAACTTCTTTCATCGGAAATGGTGCTGTATAAGATGTGTTTACTAATTCTTCGCCTTTATGAACTGATAATACTTCATAGTTTTCTTTTAATACATCTTGTACACGTTCTTTCGCAACAATGTATACATGATCTTCTTGTTTTGCTTTAACATATTCCATATTCGGATGTACAGCGAGTGCTACATTCGCTGGAAGCGTCCACGGCGTTGTTGTCCAACCTAGGAAATACTCATTTTCACTATCTTTCACTTTAAACTTAACCGTTGCACTTAAATCTTTTACTGTTTTATACCCTTGTGCAACTTCATGTGAACTAAGAGATGTTTGACAGCTTGGGCAATATGGAGAAACTCTATGCCCTTTATACAACAAGCCTTTTTCATGAATCGTCCCTAAAATATGCCATACACTTTCGATATATGGATTTTCTAAAGTAACATATGGATCATCCATATCTACCCAGTAACCGATACTTTCAGTGAATTCACGCCACTGCTTCTCATATGTGAATACACTCTCTTTACACTTCTTAATAAACGGCTCAATTCCGTACTCTTCAATTTCATGTTTACCCGAAATACCGAGTTGCTTTTCAACACCTAATTCTACAGGTAAACCATGTGTATCCCAGCCCGCTTTTCTTAATACTTTATAGCCGACCATCGTTTTATATCTTGCTACTACATCTTTAATCGCCCGCCCGAGCGCATGACCAACGTGTGGTAGTCCATTCGCTGTTGGTGGTCCTTCATAAAATACGAAAGATTGTGCACCTTCTCGATTCTGAATTGATTGCTCGAAAATACGTTGTTCGTTCCACTGCTTACGAATACGTGTTTCTCTCCCTACAGCTGACTCTTTTACATCTACTTTTTTCATGTACAATCACTCCTTTGAATTTTTTAAAAAAGCACACAAAAAACCCGTCCCTATGAAGTAGGGACGGGTTTACCCGCGTTACCACCCTAATTCTATTAGCTTTTCACTAATAGCACTTAGCAACGTACTAACATACGCGTTCTTTTTGTAACGGTAGACATCCGTCCGGGCTTACTTATGTTCAGCCACGGCTCCTCGGAGATGATTTTCAAATAACGTCTGCACACCGGCTTTCAGCAATACACCGGCTCTCTGGAGAACAGCTCACTATTTTACTCTTTCTCGTCTTCAGATTTGTATACTTTATTAAAAGTTATTTTATGCTATTCAACAATTAATTGTCAACTAATTCGAAATATATATTTAATTATGCCCTTTTTTAACTATTCCTATACAGTTACTTCTCAAGTTCTCGTATTCCTGCTAAATCTTCATCCTCCTCGATAAGCTCAGCAAAGAATCCCGTTTCATCTTCACGAAGTACAATTTCAAGTTCTTTTTTAGCCTCTTCATTTCTGTTTAAAAGCGCTAAGTAACAAGCATGATCATATCTTGCTAACAAATTATTTGCATCAACAATTAATATTTCACTCGTTACTTTTTCTGCCTGTATCGTTTGTCCAGCCCCATGATACGAAGATGCTAAAGAAAGAAGAATTGCCGTTTCATTTGAATGATGTATAGAAGCACCTTCTAATAAATGAATTGCCTCTTCAAATCTCTCTTGACTTTGGTACATTTCTCCTAAAACAAGGAATCCTCTACTTACAAACGGTGTTTTTTCCGTTAATTGTAAGCATATTTTTTCTGCTTTTCTTTCTTCTCCAGCTCTCTGGAATACTTGTGCTTGCAAAAGAAGAGTATCATAATCATCCGGTAGCTCTCGGACCATTTGCTTCGTTAACTCTAGAGCATCTCGTAACATCCCTTCTTCCTCACACTCGATGAAAAGATTTACAAGTTGCTTTGCTACCTCATAATCCCATTTATTTTCTATCGCTGTTTGCAAAACTTCTATCGCTTCTTTATTCATCGCTGCATTCTCGTAGAATAGTGCAAATCGCTGCGCTGCCATACTATTTTTCGGATTTAACTTTAACGAAATTTCATATAAATCAATGATTGTTGTAATCATTGAAATTTCTTTCGCGCGATTTTTCATACGATAAAAAGCTCTCGTAAATATAGATTTTTTCGGTTGTTCATTTTGTTGACGCACAATCCAACATTCCGTAACCGCAGCTGCTGCATACATAAACGCAGCACTTTTTTCTGCTTTTTTCACTTGTAATGTATGAAGAAAATCTCGTATGCTAGACAATTTCTTATGCTGTTCTACTGCTTTTACATAAACATCAAAAATACGTTCATTACCTATATCTTGTTGCATTACTTTCATTGCAACTTCCATCGCTTTTGCATCTCTTTTTTTCACCAATACATTCGCATAATGATATAGAACTTCCGTATGTTCACCATCTAATTGTATCGCTTGCTCAATTTGTTCTTTTTCCTTATCTATTTCATTCATTGCTCCATATACATATGCAATCGCATCTAATCGCCATATTTCAGGCACTTCCTCTGCTAACTGTTCTAATTCCGTTAGCAGCTCTTCTTGTAATCCTACTTCTACTGAAAGCTGCGCCAAGTATTCCATATTTATATGCAATGGTTCTTCTTTCATCGCCTGAACCATATGACTTTGTTCCTTTGAACGATTTTCTTCTTTTTCGTATATTTCTGCAAGCTGTAAATGTACACCAACGAAATTTCCATCAAGTTCTAAACATGTTTCATACGCTTGTTTTGCTTCTGTCAATTGCCCTAATGCCATGAGTGTTTCGCCAATTCTGTAATAAGGTAATGCCGTGTTCTTTTGTTCTATTGCCTTATTATATCTTTTCATCGCTTGACCGTACTGTCCAATAGATTCATATAAAATACCTGTATAACAACTGTATTCACTTACTTCATTTCTTTCTTTTTGTAACGTTCTTAAAAATGCTATACCTCGTTGTACAAACACCGTTCCTTTAATTCGATTTACATATTCATCTAACGCACTTGCTACATTATAATCTCCCTGCTTTATACCACTCTCTAATTTAGCCAATGCTACTTTTAGCTCTTCCTCATTTCCACCAAGTTCAACCTCTGCATCCCATAAAACCATTCCTGCATTCATAAGGAAATCTTGACTCTTTTCAATTTGTTCTTCGATACTGAGAATATATTTTTTCGCTTCCCTATATTGCTCTTTTGCCATATAGACTTGAGTAAGTCCGAAATGAGAATAAACATCTTCATTATTTTCTTCTAAAGCACGCTTATACAATACTTCTGCTTCTTCCAAACTATCATTCTGAAAATGATAGTCACCTAACCTTACGTAAAGAGGTGCTTTATCATCACAATTCTCAATGCCTTCTAATAAAATTTCTTTCGTACTTTCCTCATCCTTCAAATCTGATTCGTATATTTCCGACAGTTTCGTATAAATGTAAGATGCATTACTATCCAAATGAATCGCTACTTTAAGCCCTTTTATCGCTAAATGTAATTTCCCTAATTGATGTGCACATCTCGCTCGCTCATACCATACATGCGCCTCATTTTTATACTCTTTTAACAAATCATTAAAGATTTCATACGCTTCTTCATATCTTTCTAAGTCGATTAATATTAAACCGTGATTCGTTAAAGTGAACCTTTCAAGACTACGCTCTAAAGCAACTTGAGAAAACTGCAACGCATTTTCAGATTGATCGATATACATATAGGATAAAGCGAGAAAACTCCATGCAATCGGCTGATCTGCATCCAATTGCAATGATGAACGAAAACTTGAAATCGCTTCTATATACTTTTCCTGTTCAAATGCATACCTTCCATTTATCAAATGATATAAAGCACGGTTATTTTTCTTCTCAACACTTGCCAGCATTTGCCCAGCTTTCTCCATTTCTTGAAGACGAATAAAGCATTGTGCACCATGCAATTCAACAAAATCCGAGTTCGGAAACTTTTCCGTTAACTTTTCTATACAATATAGAATAAACTCTTTATCCACTTCAACATCTAAGTGCTTAACCGTATATAACCACGTATTCGGATTTTCACTCGTCTCTTTTAAAAATCTTACTAATTTACTTATTCCCTCTTTATCCTGTTCATCTAAATGATCCGTAAGAGAAAAAATAGATTTAAAATAACGATTTTCTTCTTCATTTAAAAATGCTAGTTGCTCCTTCTTTTCTTTCGGAACAAACGTAATCGCTAAACAACCTGTGTAACGATATCTCTCTTGCAATTTACTATATTCCACAAGAACTGGTTCTATAAAATTCGGATCTTGA
Organism: Bacillus cereus group sp. BfR-BA-01383; assembly: GCF_022663495.1. Lineage (NCBI taxonomy): Bacteria > Bacillati > Bacillota > Bacilli > Caryophanales > Bacillaceae > Bacillus > Bacillus cereus group sp. BfR-BA-01383. Next base: position 188,009 of record NZ_JAKUFP010000005.1, on the reverse strand, counting down.
ACATAAAAAGCTTGTAACGTATCATCATATCCAGATAGTACTTGCACATGTGAAGCATGTTCAATGTCTATACTTAATAATACAGGAATCCCCTGGTCAATCAGTCTCTTATAATTTTCCTCATTCCCTTTAAAATAACGGTATTCATAACCTAGTTCTTCTAAATAAGAAACTGTATCTGAAAACTTCGAACCTGTCATATCAAAAATAAACTCTGCTATTTCATCCTGCGTACGTTTTTCTCCCCATATTTGCAACATCATTTCTAAACTTGTCGGAACACAATAATTATCCTTTTGTACAATTGGAACTATCGGTAAGTGTACCTTTTTTCCATCTGGATTTTTTTCTAAATTATGATATAAAGACTCTTTTAAAGTTTTTTCTTTTTTTAATAGCACTTGTAAATCTACAAGTTTATTCATTTTGTACAGCCCTTCTGCACGTAAATGTACAAAGTAAGCTTCATAAGCATGATAAGGAAGCTGATGATTAATGTTATCCATTACCGCTAACATCTCTTCATATTGCCCTAAATCTAATAAATACTTTACCTTTTCAAAATGAAAATATGGTACTTGTGGAAACTTTACAATTGCATCATCAATTAGCTGTAATGCACGTTTTTGTTCCCCTTTATTCGCATATAACTGTGATAATAAATATGTGGATAGTTCTTCACAATCTTTATGCTGCATGCCAGCTATAAATTGTTCCTCTGCCTTCTCCCATTCACCTGTATGCATATAGACGTAGCCCCATTTATCAAAGACTGCACGTCTACTGTACTCCTCTGCTTTTTGCATATAGATTAGCGCTTCTTCATTTCGTTTCATTTCTAACAGACATCGTACTAACGTAAAATATGTTTTCGCTAAAAAATCAGCATCTATTTCTTCTTTATTTACCTTTTCTAAAGACGATTTTAACAACTGTTCTGCTTCAAGAATTTTCCGCTCATCAATTAGCTCGTCACAATATAAAGAGAGCGTTCTCATATTTGGGAATTTTTTATAGGCGTAGCGAATGAGGAATGAACTGTATTGGTGCATAAGACCTTCATCAGTAAGGCGAATTAATATATCAAACTCCTCATGTGAAGAAATATTAGCAAGCCAATTTTTCACATAAGATAAAGTATTCGTTTCTTTTATATATGAAATTTCTTTATTTATTTCCTGTAATCCATCTACAAATCTCTTGTCTTTTAAACAAGCTTCTAACTGCTTAAAATCTAGCATGCATTCACCTCGAATTTATATTTATACTGCTATTTGCGGGCAGTAAAACTTCAACCTCAAAATCCCGCTGGAGCAAAGAAGTTAGGTGGGAGTCGGGCTGCGCGTAAACGCCCGATTGGTGTGGGCTAATAATCAGTGGGGCTGAACAAAACCCCCACTGATTAAAGTTTCACTTTATACTGCTACTTGCTTAGATTTTACACATCATATTGTAGGTATTCAACTATAATCTCTTATAATGAGTGGTATTATTTAATGTTATTCGAATTTATAACAGAATATAGTAAAAACAATTGTTTTTCTTCGTATTTTGTTTGATTATATGGAATAACAAAAATGAAGATCTTATCTTTTTGAATTTGAAATTAGTACATGAAATTATATCGGCGATAATTCAAATATATTAGCGATGAGATGATGATATCGACTTGCCAACATTAAGTGATATTTTTTCATTTATCAAATTTCAAATCTGCAAAAACACCGTAATGATCGCTAGGAAACACGCCAAATGAAGTTAGTGATGTATCACCAAGTATAGATACCTTTTCAATTGTGGGAATTTCAAATGAGTCATTTTCTTGTATCATAATCCAATCGTATCTTTTTTCTTGCTTTACATCGCCTTTTAAATTCGGATTCTTTTTATAATCTAAAGTTGGTTGAGCTATCATGTTCTCTTGATCTTCTTTGAACTGAGCTACATCTATCCAATGCTTGCTAATTAAGTATTGATGCACCATTGAATATGGATCATCATTAAAATCACCACATAATAATTCATAATCACTAACGCTGTTTTTAATCCAATTATTCACAGTATTCATTTGTTCTTGTCTTATCCTACTAGATTTCCAATTTAAATGAATATTCGTTATTCCAAACTTGTACCCTTTATATTTAAACATGATTCGAATGGCACAATAATCCGATTCCTCTATATCTGTTTCCCAAATAGCTTCTTCAGCTAATATAGGGGTTTTACTTAAAAAGGCTAGTCCTTCATCTGGAGAATCGGGGTACTCTTTAAATATACAAAACGGATATCCAGTTTGATCCGCTATATACTGCGCAACATTTTTCTTTGATTCATAAGTAACACAACTTCTAACTTCCTGTAGAGCAAGAATATGCGGGGAAATATTTCGAACTTCCTCACAAATGGCTTCTAATCTCTCAACCCAAAAACTCTCATGATTCCATATATTAAAAGTAGCAATCCTAATCATATCGCTACTTTTTAACATTCTATTTCACCAAATGTAATTTTCATATTCGGAGCATATACTAAAGATGAATGTATATGAAATACTTTAAAAAATCGTAACTCGGCTTCATATTGAGCTAATGCTTCATCATATGCTAATCCTCTTGCCATTAAACGTTCTGTAAATAGCTGTTTATCTCCTGGATTGCCCGCTATTCCCTCTTCTTTTAATGAATGATACAGTCTATGTTTATCATTATGATGCATTTTAGAGTCTAAAAAGTTCACTTTATCACTCACTCTACACTCAATATTTTTCACGCCTAATTCACTTAAATACAGCGGTATTTTCATGCCGATATTTCCATCCTTACCATTTCTTTGTGTGTCTCTTTCAAATACTTTCTGCAAAGCACCTAGCCTGATAATTTCTGATTGATTCTCTCCATCTAATACGTAGGAAGACATATTTGAAATCCAATGTGGTTCAAAACAGATTACTTTACCGCCATCCTTAATTGAATGTACCATTTTTTCTAGCATCGTTTTTGGTGAACTCATATGTAATAAGAAGGCATGGCAGATTGCTATATCGTATTTATTTTTCAATTCAATTTCTGTAGCATTCCCTTCAATAAATTCTGATTCATATGGAAGTGAACGAAATAACTCTCGCGCTTCAGCTATTAATGTTTCCCCGCTATCAATACCCGTATACTTTGAGCCCTTTGGAAGTAAAGGCAACAATACTAGGCCTAAATAGCCGTATCCACAACCGTAATCAACAATATGTACTGGCTCAGAAATCTTCCAAACTGAATTCACTAGAAATCTTAAATAATCATCATTATAATATAATTCTCTCGTATTTTTTAAATATGTTAGTTTACTGTTCCAATCATACGTTTCCAAGTCTAACGCCTCCTTTTATATACAAAACTAAAGTTCTCTATATAATAACCGTATTCCTACACTATTCTTAAAATTTCAAAGTAAAAAAAGCTAGTGCATTGTTAACGATACGCTAGCCTTTTTTATTTGGAAGAAAGATAGACAATTAGAAGTTTAATCAGTACAATCACAATCTAAACAATCCGTACAGTCTAAATCGCCACAATCTGAATTTCTCTTTCTTTTGTTTCTTTTAAGATAATAATACAGTAGCACAATCATTAGTGCGCAAATAACAAAAGCTATTATTGCTTCTGCATACTTGTTTTGAATAATAAAACCTATTCCACTTCCCCCTGAAATAAAAATTAGAATTAAGTAGATCCAGAACATGTAAGTAGTTACCTCCGTTAGTATATGCCTTAAGATAAAATCCATATAATACTAGATGAAATGAGTAATCCCATACCGTTACCGCTTAATATACCGGTAATTACTCTTAGCAAATTTGTGCTGCTTCTCCATTTCAACTTTTGGGTGAATCCATCGATAAGTAGTGGAATTTGAGCACAAAATGCTAACACTAATGAAAGAGTATACGAAGGCACTATAAAAAAATATATTGGAAACATAAAGAACCCAATAAACATACCTGTGCATCTCGCACATAAAGGTATGTATTTTTGTAATTTCATAAAGCTTCTTTCCGATCTTCTATGACAAGGAATTTGTAAAATAAAAGTTCGAATCAATATGAATCACCCTCTCTAAAAAGATTTTAATTGATTTTGCAAAAAAATTATATATCAATAAAAAAACAAACCAGGTTCATACTAGACCCGGTTTGTCAGTTTACTACTAAGTTCATAATGATTATGCTCATTTTTACATCTCCTCAGGTGCCTCCACCCCAAGTAACCGTAACCCTTCTTTTAATACAACCGTCACAGCATACACTAATGCAAGTCTGCTATCTTTTTCTTCACTCTCTTCCAATATACGTACATTTCCGTAATATTTATTGAACGATTGTGCTACATCTAATACGTATTTCGAAATGATTGATGGCTCATTTTTGTTGAAGGCTGCTTCAATTACTTGCGGGAACTTGTTTAGTAATTTTACGATGCTCCAGCTATGATTATCTTTTAAGGCAAACGTACACGTTTCAAATTCCACACTTTCTTTTCTTAAAATAGAGCAAGCACGTGCATGTGTGTACTGTACGTACGGTCCTGTTTCTCCTTCAAATTTCAGCATGTTTTCTAATGAGAATTCAATATTATGCATACGCTCATTTTTTAAATCGTGGAAGATGACTGCCCCAACACCGACTTGTTTTGCTACTTCTTCTTTTTGTTTTAAGGTTGGATTTTTCTCTTCAATATTTTGTTTTGCAAGCTCAACTGCTTCTTCTAATACTTCTTCTAGTAAAATAACTCTTCCTTTACGTGTCGACATTTTCTTACCGTCTTTTAAAATGAAGCCAAACGGTACATGTTCCATTCCATCAACCCAACCATAGCCAAGCTTTTTTAATACAGTGAAAAATTGATTGAAATGTAAACTTTGTTCAGGTCCTACTACATATAACGCTTTATCAAATCCATATATGTTTTGACGATATAAAGCTGCCGTTAAATCACGTGTTGCGTAAATAGTCGCACCATCTGATTTTCTAATTAAGCAAGGCGGCATGCCCTCTTTTTCTAAATTAACGACTAATGCGCCTTCTGATTCTTCAAGTAATTCATGTTCCTCTAAAATCCCAATAAAATCTTCCATTAAGTTATTATAAAAAGCTTCTCCTTGAAAATTAGTAAATTCCACGCCGAGAAGTTCATAAATGCGAGAAAATTCTTTTAAGGATTCGTGACGGAACCAATTCCAAAGCTCAACTGCTTCTTCATCACCTTCTTCTAGCTTTTTAAACCATGCACGACCTTCTTCTTCTAGTTCTTCATTCTCTTTTACTTCTACATGAAACTGAACGTATAGTTTAAATAATTCACGTATTGGATCCTCTTTAACTACTTCTTCATTTCCCCATTTTTTATATGCGGTAATTAACTTTCCAAACTGAGTTCCCCAGTCTCCAATATAATTAATGCCTACAACTTCATATCCACATTTTTCTGCGATATGCTTCAGCGAATTACCAATCATTGTAGAACGTAAATGCCCCATCGAAAAAGGTTTTGCAATATTCGGAGAAGAATAATCGATAACTACTGTTTTTTCACATCCAATGTGATTTTGACCGTATTCTTCTTTCTCAGCTAAAACCGTTTTTAATACTGCATCACTTACAGTTTCACGATTAAAAAATACATTTACATAAGGACCAACGGCTTCTACTTTCGTAAAGAACGGATCATTTAATTTCTCTGCAATTTCCTTCGCAATAATGGCTGGTGATTTTTTATATTGCTTCGCTAGTGAAAAGCATGGGAACGCTGCATCTCCGAATTCATCTTGTTTTGGTGTTTCAATTAAGTCTAAAATTTGACTTTGCGTTAATTCATTCGTAAAAATATCGGATAAACTTTCCGCAAACTGCGTTTTATAATCCATACTACAACCTCCTTATTTTTTAAAACACAAAAAACTCGTCTCTAAAAAGAGACGAGTTTGAACCCGTGGTACCACCCTTGTTGTTCATTACGAACCACTTTCCCGTTTATAACGAGGACAGGGGGCCTCGGCTTACTCTACTATTCATTCAAGAAGCATCTCCGAAGTGCGCTTCATCCTTTTCTTCCGCACTAGGCTCACACCATCCCTAGCTCGCTTTCCTTCTAAAAAAGACTACTCTCTTCATCACAGACAGTATATTTAATTAATTATTGCTTATTATACATCTTTTCAAACAATTAGCAAGGGGCAATTACACCAAAGTGAAACTTTGCACTTTTTCTTTTGTACACGTGAAAATTGTGTTTTTCAAATCTAGAACTACGGAAATGATCTTTCAGAACGACACGCTTTCTCGCCACACGCTTCGCTTCTGTAATTGTTTCATCAGTAATATCATGATACAAAGCGAAGTGTTTTAACCCTTTAATTCCATCGGATTCTATGACAGTTTCTTCAAACATCGGATCAAGGTATACAACGTCATAACTATTATCTTCACATTGTGTTAAAAATGCGAAATGCTCCGTTTGCTTTACATCGATTCTTTGCATTGCCTCATCAATTTCAGAAACGGATGAAGACCATGTTTTTAAACCATTTTTCATAATATAAGCCATATATTCATTGCCTTCAAGTCCTGTTACTTTTCCACTTTCACCAACAACATAACTAGCCACAATACTATCTGATGCCATACCGAGCGTACAATCTAACACTGTCATTCCACTCTCTAATTTGGCAGCTTGTACAAACGGATCGTGTTCTCCACGCATTAACCTTTTCACACGAAACATCGCTGAGTTTGGATGAAAGAAAAACGACTCTTCCGTACCTTTCGGATAAATGGCTAATCGATTTTTCCCTACGACAAGTACATCTTGTTCATACTGCTCATGCAGTTTATGTACAGGTATATCATTACGGATAACGAAAGAACTATGTAACTCTTCAGCTACCTTTTTTGCATAATCCGTCATTTCTTTATTTGTTCGTCCTGCTGTTGTTACTATCATTGTTTCACCTCTATATAAAGAAAAGAGGGAGATTTACTCTCCCCCTTCTTTAGCAATTCTTTTCGAAAGCTTGTTCTAAGTTCGCAATAATTTCGTCCATAGTTGCACCTTCAATTTCATGACGGTGAATGAAGTGAACAACTTCTTTACCTTTTAGTAATGCCATAGATGGTGAAGATGGAGGAATTTCTCCGAAGTATTCACGCATTTTTGCAGTAGCATCTTTATCTTGTCCTGCAAATACAGTTACAAGATGATCCGGTTGTTTTTCAGCACGAACAACCGCTTGACCTGCTGATGGACGTGCTAAACCAGCTGCACAACCACAAACTGAGTTTACAACTACTAAAGTTGTACCTGATGCATTCTCCATAAATTCTGTAACAGCTTCTTCTGTAGTTAATTCTTCAAATCCAGAACGCACTAATTCTTGGCGCATTGGAATTACCATTTGACGCATGTATTCTTCATAAGCATTTGACATCGTGTAATCTCTCCTTCAACTTTCATTCCAAATTCATCATATCACGCTCTATTAATAGGTGCAAAAGAAAGATAGTGATGATTTCATTTTTTTGAAGGGATTTCACAAACCCCTTCACGACAATGTCCAACTGGGACAAGTTTTCTATTGTTAGCGATATAATCGTATACGTTACTTCCAAATCCAAGTACGATAGATAGTTTTATAAAAGGCACTGCAAACCAATAAGATGGGACGGCTTTTGCTAATACGTTGATACTATGAATTCCGTCATACCATTTATTATTTTTTAAAATATACAGCCTTTGTTCCATCTTACTTTGTAGTTCTTGAGAAAGATCATACTTCTTAACTACATCTTCATCCCGAAATGAAACAAATTTCATCTTGCCCTTTTTATCTAACTTCTTCGTACGCTCTGCAACTGCTGTACACATCGGGCACCAACTATCATAGAAAACAATCATACATTACTCCCCTTTACGAGACTCCGTCATTTGCTTCCATACAGAACCTTTCGCTTCTTCTCCGCCTTCAATACGTTCTAAAGCCAAACGCGCTTGCATCGCCACTTCAAACTCGGGATCATCTTGCGCTGCTTTTAGTGCCGGAATTGCACTTTCATCACCAAGTTCAAATAAGAACATTGCTGCACGCCAGCGCACTAATTTACTTGAATCTTTCAGAGATTTAATCATAACGAACATCGCTGCCGGATCACCTACATCTGATAAGCAATCGCCCGCTGTACGGCGAACACTCACAGAACGATCTAACAACGCTTTATATAATAACGGCAATACTTCTTCACCTTTTACCATACCTAAATAAGCTGTTACTAAACGGCGGATCGATACTTTCTCATCATCTAGCGCCATTTTCAATACTGGCATATCTTCTTCAGTAGGATCCATTTGCTCTAAAGCCGCAAAACGTTTCTTCCAATCAGAATCTTTCATCATCTCTTCTGTTACTTTATATGGTTCACGCTTTTGAATCGTTACTTCAACTGCACCTGCTTGATTTAATAATTCTTTAACCGTTTGATTTACACGTTCTTCTGAATAAGCAGCAACAATTTCTTCTACTACTTCTTTTCCGATTTCTTCAAAATTACCGTAACGTGTACTTTGTTCTACCCATTTACGCTCTTTCACAACGTTAGGTGCAGACATTTGTACTTTCATAATTGACTCTTTAAAACGATCAGGTAAGCCAACACGCTCTTCTGTCGTTCCATCTGTTAACTTCACTTGCATCGGAATAGTAAAGAACATTTGAACAAACACTTTCACTTCTCCAAAATGTGAAAGTTGTTGTTCTTCACTTTCTTCCACTATTTCTTCACCGAAAACGGCACGAACTTGTTGTAATAAAACTTTCCAGTCATACTTCGCATTACGCTCTACTGCTAAAAAGTCTGCAACATGGTATACACCTTTAATACCTTCAATTTTCAAAATTTCTTGTACTTGCACTGGTGCTTGTTCTACATTTTCATTTGTATAATTATTACGTGCTCCTGATGGTAATACTTCATTCAAAATAACTTTCATTGTATTTGGACTTGGCGTCGGTTCAATTGCTTTAATTTTCACGTAAAAATACTCTCCTTTATTGCGTGTTCTTAGGTGTATTGTAACATGTTCCACCTCTATACTCCTACTCGGATGCTTTATTTTACTAATTCCCATTCTACATTTTTTAGAAATTTAATTATTTCTATTTTCGCCTACTCGTTCCGGAACTATAGTTAAAAAGTATACAACAGCTACAAGAAAATTTATCTTCGATTATTACAGAAGCGAAAGCAATAGAGGGCTACGCTACATAGCCCTCTTAATTTTTAATGCTCTTTACGTTTTATTGCGATGCCCCCTCCCTCCTTCTCTCTAAAAATGTAATACTCTCAATCACAACTTCAGTTCTATATATTCTCTTTCCTTGTTCATCATCGTAATTACTCGTATGAATACGTCCAGTAATTCCTACAAGTGCCCCTTTCGCACAGTATTCTGATACATTTTCAGCCGATCTTCGCCAAACGACACAATTAATAAAATCTACTTGTTGTTCACCTAAACTATTTCGAAAACCTCTATTCACCGCAACACATATTCGTGCATAAGCGACTCCTTGTTTTGTGTAGTATAATTCTGGCTCCTTTGTCAATCTACCTCCATTATGGTAAGTAGTGTTTTTGTATAAATTCTATCAACCCTTGATAAATAGCCTTTTGTACTGTGAATTCCGTTTTTTATAATTGGACAAAAAGCGTATTAACATCAGGATATTTCATCCAGTAAAAAGGGATGAAATTTTGGACAACCTTGAACTGAAAGGTTGTATAAAAACCAAAATAAAGAGCCGTCTTTCGACGGCTCTTATTGCAGTAAAGCTATCCATTAGTTTAATAAGGATAGATAATATTTAGTTCTGTTACTTTATCATTGTACGCCGAGCCTTTGTGTATTTTACCAAATTAGAAGTTTTTTTGTGATAAAAACCCTCTAAACAACACTTCTTCTGGAAATCTAGTAAACTTTGATATTAGGGATACTGCCGCATGCCCATCAAGCTAAGGAATTAATTGTACCTCAAAACGAAAAAATGAGCCGCCCTCTCATAAATAACTGTAAAAAGGTCACATTTTCGTTATGGGGGGGTCTTAAAATAGAAACTTGTCCCCTAACTTAGAGTGTTACTCCAATTATCTTCAACAGGTCACAATGAATCTGCTTCCAATCTTGATTCAAATTAATCGTTTTTACACTCACCCTGACACCGTTCCCCTCATAGTTAAGATCAACATGTTCTTTAACCGTTGGGTAGAGTAATATCCCTTCCCATACTGTATCTTCACTTGAATGACTAAGGCTATTGCTTAGGTAAGAGAAAAGCTGGTATAAATGTTCAGACCGAATTGTCTTTTTCCCTTGATAGACCTGAAACATTTCTAGATAATACTTAGTGTCAATAATGATGTTTCGCTGAGTTGAATGGCAGGTAATGTCCGTGCGCATTACCGGTAAGTAATCTTGCTCATTAGGATTAAGGTTTTGGAGCTCCCATCTTACCTGTTTACTCGAAATTTTATATTGACTCTGTTCGTATCGATAATAATTTCGAATAAAGGTTTCGAATATAATCGCCATCGTCTTACGATCTTTATGGAAATCCTTGAATTGAAACCGGCCAGTACTTTCTTCCGGTAGCAGATTTTCATAAATAAAAGCACAAACCGCAGTTAGAAAACGATAAAATGAATTATTACGATGGATTCTTACCATTGAAAAATGAGAACGCTGCAATCGAATTAATGTAATATTGTTCAACCTTCGATAAACAGACAGTAGTTGTTTCCTTATATCTCTATCTAACTGAGTTGTTTTAATCAAGGAATGTATGGTTGATTTTATAATTTGATTGGTTAGAACATCATAATTAAATTCATCAAATTGACAATAGGCTTTTGCTTGTCTAAAGGAAAGTTGCTTTATAGAATGAGCAAAATCGATTTTCCCCCGGATTCCCCTTATCTCTTCATGAAACGGGTTATAGTCACGATCCAATCCCCTTTTTAACTGCAATTTAACTCCTTTAAGCAGTACATTGGCAAATAGATCGACAATTTGATTCGCTCCTGAAGCGTCAACGTTCACCAAATCCTTCTCTTTAGGCCTATCCCAAGCATAACAAAGCATATAATAAATATTCTGTATTGGTATTTCACTCATAATCTCAAAACATCCTTCATCTAGCTAGTAGTTCCTCAAGCTCATCGGAAACTTTTTCCGGATTATCAAACCAATATTCTTGTAGCAGAGGTATTATTTCATATTTAATTACTTTTTCATACCAATTCCAGTTTAATGAGAGATTTTCTGCTTCCGTAGTAAAATAACTATGTCCAATTACAAAGCCTGGTCCAAGGTCTTTTTCTTCGGAAATTTTCTCGTTTAATGGGATAATCTTTTCAAGAATCTGACTAACCACTTCTTCTTCTGCTTCTCTAGATTGTAGGTACTCCAAAAAGAGGTGACTAGATAGTTTGGATTGTAATGATATGAAACTAAACCTCCTCCTTAGGGCATAGTCTACCATGGCAAGTGATCGGTCTGCTGTGTTCATAGTCCCAATAAGGTACAAATTCTTCGGAATATAGAATGTATCTTCTAATTCCCGAGAATAAGTTAGATTTATCGCATGTTCCTCGCCTCTTTTGCTCGTTTCAATAAGTACCATAAGTTCACCAAAAATCTTACTTAGATTCCCCCTATTGATTTCATCAATGATTATGAAATAGTTGTTACCTTGATCTCGTTGTGCTTTTTTACAGAAGTCATAAAATACACCATTTTTTAATTGAAAGCCCCCATGTTCAGCAGGTCTAAAACCTTGAATAAAATCTTCATAAGAATAAGATTGATGAAATTGTACCATTTTTACCCGTTCATCATTCTTCTCTCCCATCATGACATAAGCAAGTCTTTTTGCTAGAAACGTCTTACCAACCCCTGGTGGCCCTTGTAAAATAACATTCTTTTTATATGAGAGCATACCAAGAATCTCTTTAAATTCATCTCGATTAATAAACAAGTCTGCTAAAGCATTATCAATGTTATAGTTAAGATAATGACTAGTTCTATTTCCACTCACATTAACCTCATCGATGATCGATTGAATTATTTCAAATTCTTCTTTTGTCAACTGGAACAGACTACCTTGGTTGTTAATTATAGGTTCAGCCCTTTGAAGTTCGGGCACACCCTTTAGTTGTTCATATGGTATTGTATTTAGAAGTTGTTCGATTTTTTTAAAGGAAATGACTTCCCTTCCCTCTTCATCAACATGCAACCCCTTCGTTATCTCACTCATGCCGACAACTTCTCTAACAGGAGTTGAAACATAACTTACTACCAAATCACCGGATTTAACCTTGCGAAAATGCTTATATTTCTGGCGTTTATTCCCATTCTCACTGTAAGCAGTATAACTCTGGGTTTCTCCAATCTCTGTTGACTGAAAATCCCAAATCTTTGGATTTGCGTTTAGCCACCAATAATTTATTGCTTCCGTACTATCACTTCTTACATCCTCATCAGTTCTATTTGTTTCTGTTGGCCCAGTCAAAGTATATAAAAAGTGTAATTCATCTATTTTAGCCCCTACTAATTCAGTGACTATTCTTTCTTCCATTCCGGATGTTTCCGACCTGCTAAGCAACCATCCTATGCGAATCCATAACTGATTATCGTTCTTAATAGAGTTGAGTTTGTCATTTCGTATACTCTCGTCTGTTAAAAATTCCTTGAGGCTAACATATTTATCATAGTCTGATTCATTTGAGAGCCAGACTTTATAATTTTCATTATCAATATTATCCGTCTCAACCCATTCAACTAAAAATTCAATCCACCTGTTATGATCTTGTATCGTATTGGTTGACTCATTTTTTTTGTAATTATGCCATTCCAAGTAAACTCGAATATCATTCTTGTTTATCATAGCTGCTATACAAGACGATGATTTCATTCGATTTTTTTCTTTAAAACGCGTCCAAAATCTTTTGGATAAATTCCCGCTATTTTGCCATTGTTCCGTAGCCTCAATGCCAGTATTTCCTGAGGTAACTTTGGCCAGACTCTTATCCATTAGGCTCTTCCAGATATTCCATGCTTTTTGGTATTCATCACGTACCCCGCTGTATTCATTTTGTTCCCTTCGATAAGTAAAATCCTTGCGATCAAGGATATGATGAATATATTCTAATTCATTCACTAAACCCACCTCTTTTTTTCCATTGATTTTGTATATGTGATTATCTTATTTTTCTAAGACAGGCTGAGATAATGGATTATTATCGATTCTCTCTCTTTTTTCCATTTCCAATAACTGCTAATATAATAATATACCTATTTATTTTATAATACTTTAGCCAAATAGGTAAAACATCTCCATTACCATTCTAATTAAATGACTAAACTTAGAAAGTGCAATGAGTTCTATACACAGTTCTATTTTCCATCCTATGTTGCTTATTCAACACGTCAACATCTGTTCAGGTAATAGGTATAATACAACTTGAATTCCCTGCCTCTTCCTATGTCTTGCTTCTACTGTCCCCAAGGATTACAGCCTCACCGAAAACTAACCTTTGTTGTTCCGGAGAAAAGCTATAGTGCTAATTTCCCTCAAATAAAAAAGCTAAACATAGAATGCCTTACAAATCCTATGTTTAGCCTCCTCCTCATTTCAATGTAATCCTTCAATATGTCAGTACCTGTTCCATTAGTAAATAAAAAGCAACTTGAAAAATCCACCTTCCTTTGTTCGGGTTTAACCTTTATCTACTGCAGACCTAGCTCAATACTCTTATACATAAATCGAGAATACCTATGTTAGTTTTGCCACTCCATCGACTAAATTTAATATCTGATTCCTTTCTATTCGGTTCAACATCCTGTACCCTTCTTTTTAGACAGTCACTATTTCTTAATTGCTAGATTTGCAGTATTGATTCATTTAATATAAATCATTGTTACGGACAAGTAATTTACCAAATAAACCGTCGATAGCTCATTCAGGACGCTATAAGGCGCAGTAAATACTCTAAGGAAGGGGTGTACTTTTTAATGTATAATGGATATCCATTACCTCTTGGTAAAAACAATCATCAATATTACGAATGGGATTTTGAATCATCTGTATCTCACCCGTTTGCGTATTTACTAAATACAAGAAATACGCGTCTTTTAAGACTTCAGCCTTCTTTCGTTCTGTACGAGATAAATAAAAATGTTCGTTATCAAACGTCTTTATCTCAATAAACCGATTTGGCACTGGTGATGGCGATGTAAAAGATTTCATATCAAATCCCGCTGATAAATGTGTTTTAGAAATGAGCTCACATCGTGTTGCCTCTTCACACATGCCTAATTTCTTCAGTCGTTCAACTTCAAACTCATAAGCTATTTTCTCAGCTAGGTCCCCCAATTTTTTCTGGATTTCCTGTAGCTTGTTAAAGTCTTCATCTGAAAACGCATAACCTTCTAACCACTTAATAAAACAAGGTAGCTTCGGATCTAAAACAACATTTCCATGTTCATAATGTAGAATCCCTACATCTAACAACAGCTCAATCATCGGGCGATAAACCTTCGGAATTTCAAGCTCCTGAAGAATGAAATCATACTTTAACATTAGGCAGAACACCTCATAAATTTCCTTCTCAAACCGGCGCATTAGTGGCTTCGCAAAAAGCTTCAACTGTTTTGCAAAAAATAGATTTCTTGAACCAAGAAGCATACTTGCCTCATTCGAAAAGATAACTTCTTGATTAGCTGTAAGCTCAATCAGCTGATATGCCCGCAATTCTTGCAAAATTGATGGATCAAGCTGTTGAATCAACAACTGAGTTTCAATGACTGGTAGCCTCATCGATAAATTACTCGCTCTAGTCGCCTCAATGATTTGCAAAGCCTTCATCATCTTTTCAAATTGAACCATGTTGATCACCAACTAATGTGTTGATATGTTGTAATACGGCTTTAAAATCGGCTTCCTCCCCAAGGTCACATCCGTTAAACTCTCCTGTTGCAACAGGTACTTCATTTGCTAAAATCGCGTTCATACGAAGTTCCTTCTCCTCAAGACGCTGTAAAATCACTTTATCAACCGAGTTTTTGTTTTTGATATAGTAATACTTTGTTAAAATTTTCGAATCTAGTCCAACACGATGAATACGGTCGCGTGATTGCATTGAATGTGCTGCATTAAAGCTCCAATCCATGTATATCGCCACGTGACAATGGTGATGCAGTGATACCGACTCAGCTAATGTTTGAGGATTGGCAATTAATACGCTACCTTTATTTTCTCTGAAACCGTTAATCTCGTTATCACGCGTTAATGAATCCGTTACCTCATCAGTTGCTTCTTTTGGAATTTCTCCATAGACATGGAATACTTTTACACCTTGGTTCTTGAAGTACGTGTGTAAATCTTTAATATTTTGAACAAAGTCACTCCAGATTAGCACGCGCTCTCCTTCTCGAACATGGCTCATCGCAATTTCAACTGTCTTTGTAAACTTACTTGACCGTTCATAATCTTCGTAGTTTTTCACATAATCCACCAACTGACCTGTAACAAATCTATCGTCGATTGAGTTTTTCAGTAACGCTGGGTTCGAGCTAATTTGACGAAGACGGATGATTTTCGCGCGACACCAGTTCACATAAACATGACGGTCCACCTCATCAAAACCTGCTACTTCATCTGAAATTTCTTTTGCAAGTAAGTCGTATAACTTACGTTGAATCGGCATCATTTCAACAGGAACAACCATTGTTTCAGTTGGAGGAAGATTTAAATCAGCTTTCGTCACACGATGACTGATTGCATTAATCATATCCATCAACTTCTCTTTCTTCGTAGCCATCTCCAGCTGCGTTGAGAAAGATTGGCGGTTTCCTAAAACAAGCTCACTCCCCACTAAAAATGTAATCTGGCTCCAAAAATCTGTTTCCTTATTTGGAGCAGGCGTTCCACTCGCGATAATGCGCACTTTTCCGTACGGAGCAATCTGTAACATATCATTTGCCCACGTTGCATTAGGTGAAAAATTTTTGAAATAATGACTCTCATCAGCGACAATCATGTAATTATCCCGAGTTAACAACCCCTTTACTAATTCTAAATCGTTCGATAATGTTGCATGGTTAATTAAGTAAAGGTCAAAATGTTTGTTTGGCTCATAGTAAACTTTTCGTTTCGGTCCATTTAAATATGCAGCACTTGGCTTATATCCAAAGCATTCTTCAAACTCACGAATCCAAGCTTCAAATGCACTCATCGGACACACTACTAATATTTTATTGACCTTCTTCACAACATGTTTGTGATAACAGTAAGATGCATAAATCATCGTTGTTTTTCCTGCACCTGGTACTGAAAAATTCGCAGAATTAATCGCCGTAATACTATGCTTCACAATATTTTCTTGGAAAGGTAATAGCTTTCGATTAAAATAGGGTAATTTTAATGTTGTAGTCGTTGGATTCCGTTTAATCATCGCTGCATGATGTAGACGTTGGGTCGTTTCATCAATTGCTTGTTTTTCGTTAACAGCGCGTTCAATTACTCCGGATTCATCTACAAGCTCATACCGCTTACGTTGTAGATTTTTTTGTAGATGTAAAAGCAATTTTGTGCGCGCTTCTAGTATCGGCATTTCATATAAGTTGCAATTTCGATGCAGGACAAATCCTGCATTTGTAAACGATGATTTTTTCGTACCTAGCATTAAATCTGGATACGATGAGACATCGATTTGTAACACATCGTTGTTTAGAACGCATATGACTTTATTACAAGTACTTTGGTTTGCCTGCTTCATCTAGAACCTCCTGGATAAACGATTTCGTTTGAGCTTCCAAATTTCTAAGTTCTGCAAGGATTTGGACCTTGTCGCCTTTTTTGTATGTCGAGAAACCTTGCTCAATGTTAATACTATCAATTTGCTTTACGAGTTTAGCAATTGTTTTCGCAATCGTTTCTTTGTTTTTGTACATTGCCGCTAAGTCTTTAGCAATCTTCAGATTTGTTTGTACCTTTTCTACATCTGTTGATTCAGCTGAAGAAGCTAATAGATTGAAAATCTTCGGGTCTTGCGATGCATATAGAAGGGTATCACGTATTTCTTTATGTCCAATGATATTTTGCTTTTCACCCATATTGTGCTTCATCAGACCGTAGAATACTTCTTCGATTAAAACGACATCACCATCTTCCTGTAAAATACGTTCAGATTCCTTCACTAACTCATAAAAGTGCTCAAGCATGTTTTCAACTTCGGTATACTCATATGGCTTTCCTATTTCTTCTAAAAATTCTTCTACTTTTTCAAGCACCTTTAATCCACGCTCAATGTCTTTTTTCTTCATAGAAAACTTTTTTGATAAATTTTCGATTGAATGCTTTAGTTCTATGCCACGACGAATCATAAATAAACGGTTAATCCCTTTATAGTCTTCCTTATAATCTGTAGTGATTTGCAAGCCTAGCTCGATGTCAAACAGCTCTTCTTCTGTTGTTTCATCAGGTAATATTGATACTAAGATTGTTTTGGCTCCAATACGTTCCAAAGCTGCTCGACGTCGGTTTGCATTAATTAGACGTCCTGATTTCGTAATTAAACCTGGCTCTGTTTGACCTGGGGCCTTCATTTGATTGATTAGGTTTTCCGATTCTTCATTGTTTGGTAAAAGCATGTTCATTATCGCTTTCATATGACGCGGATTTCCTTCTTCAATCACAACGTTGTGTCCCTTCTCATACTGCATACGCTCCGCACCAATTCGAGAGTTTTTATGGCTACAGTATGTTAACTCTAATGGCAATTCGTAAGCTGATAATTCATATTTTTTATTACCAATACGATGTGTTACCATCCGAATCTTATCCACTTGATAATTTTCAATAAATGCTTTAACTAGTTGTTCCCGTTCCTGTATTGATAGATATTGTTCATTACTTACTTTTGTCATAAGTAAACAACCTCCTTTTTAGTTATCGTTTTACTAAGTTGTTTTTAGTTTAAACCACGCTTCTACATTAATCAAGTATTTTTAATACTAAATTTTCAGTCATATAAAAAACCTACAGAAATAAGTTCTGTAGGTTTTTTATATCATTGATTTCACTTGATTCCATCGGCTATATGCATTGTTTCATAAGCTTCCATTAAAGAATTTTTATATAGATTTCTTACTCGATTTAATTCATAAGAATATTCATCATTGGCCTTTCTTATTTTTTCAGCAATCATATCTTGTTCCTCTACCGTAAGATATGGAACAGGTAATTCAACTAGAAGACGTGCTGGAATAATTTTAATTGTAGTACCCGACTGGATTTGCTGTAATAAATATTGCCCCATCGGACTATCTAAATAGGCATTAATAAATTCAATATTTGTATTTTTTTTCGCTCTTAAAGCATATAAATTTTGCGATAAAATCAAAGGCTCATCGCAATCTGATACTAACGCTTTTTTTATTAAATACCCCCTACTTGATAACAATAAATCTCGGGCCCTTAGTGTATAACGACTGATATCTCGACTATATTCAAGATTCACCCTTTGTATTGTATCAACTTTTAACTCTTGTTGTTCAATATCACTAAGCTTCACAAGCTTAACCTGGCCATCTTTATGTTCATGAATTTTTGTACTTGGTAGATTCAAACCATTAATGACTTCTACGTAATCACCAAGACTTACCTTTTCTTTTATATATTCTGGATAAACATTTAGTTCTCCTAATACTTCATGTACTATTTTTGAATCTTTAACATATCTATTGGTCGCTAGACTATAATTTTCCATGCTACTTATCGCAACTTGTTTACTAAAACCTTCAATATCTTGTGGATTTCTATATACATCTAAACATTTTTTTAATAATTCATCTCTATCGGTAGATTTATCGATTATACCTAAATCCATAAATAATATCTTAGTAATTAATCTTGATTTATTTTTCTTTACAATGACTAGATTACGCTCTAGTAAAGGTTGGCGTCTTCTTTGTTCTTTGAATGAAATTATCGCTTCAATATAGTCTTGATCTAATAAAGACTTTCTAAAATCCTTTTCTAATTCTCTATAAAGTAAGCCGTTAGAAGTTACAAATACCGCCGTACCTTCTAAGTCTAGAATTTTGATTGATTCGTTTATAATCTGCATTTCTTCAGAAATTATTTCTCGTTCAAACATAGAGCTTTTTATTGACTTTATATCGTTTTCGTAGTGTGAGAAAATACAATCATAGATCGGACTTTCAACACTAGATAACGTTCGACTATCACCAAGTCGGAGGAATATATCATATTCTTTGGTAAATAGCATATGAAACTTCGCAAACAAATAAATAGATTTTTTCAGCTCATAACCTGCCATTTTAAGCTTGATAATTTCAAATCGGTTTCTAATCTTCTGTTTAACAAAGACTGAACTTTTACCTACACCAAATGTGCCATCAAAATATCTCAATACTTTATTTGGCTTTTGGCCCTCTAACAGTAATTCACTAGCTATATCCGAAATAAAATCTGGTGTATAGAATAAAAACTCTTGCGGTAAAATGATGTATATTAAATTTGACCAATCAATTGAATGTAAAGGAGTATCGTGACTTAGTAGTTCTGATAAAAATTGTTCCCAGATTTCAAATCGAATCTGCTCTCCTGTCTTTATATAATCTGTTAAATCCTTAAATGACTTGATTGAAAGCTCCTCATCAACACTTCTCAAGTCAAATGAAAATTCAAAATCTCGTTCGACTAAATCATATACATATTTTTTATAAAAGAAATCATCATTATTTTTCTGATCATGGAAATATAAAATTGTTGCAGCATAACCGAACAATTTTCTTTTCTCCAAATCACTATAAACGTTAATATGATTAACATAACTCATAAATATTTTTTCTAAACTCGACATTCCACATCACCATTTCTTAGTAATATACTTACTCAATTCTCACTACATAGACTAACACACTCAATCCGCATTTGACTATATATAGTTCGTTATTTAACAAATTTTTGTCATCTTTCTTCCTTTTTAAATATAACAAAAATGAAAAAAATTAATCACAATTGAGTAAAAATACTACCATGTGTACTTGATAATCCCAAAAATTAAAGGGTTTTATTATAACTTGTAGTACGACTCTCTATTTAAGGTTAACAGTATAGCTTATTTCTTCTTCAAATTCTAATACCTTTAGGTCATTTATTATTCTATATTGCAAACAAATCCGGGGTTATTTTCTTATTTTATTCTGTTGTAATAATTACTGTCAAAATCATCAAATAACAAAAGGTATTGTCGTTCAGTAAGTTTTTGTCTCATAATACGGCCCATAACCGCTTTTGTAACATCGGTGAAAACAGGTTCGTCAGCTCCGAAATATTCAGCAACAAAATCTGTTATCTGTTTTGTTCCGAAAACAGTAAAATTGAGATCGAAGCTTTTCTAGTTAGCATGAAAAAATATAACGTTCTCAATAAATTCCGAAATAGATTTGATACTTTTTTTATTCAAATGCAATGTTAACGGCAAGACAACTACATTTGTTAGTTTATCTAATTCTGCCATGGATAAGCATTCAACTTTAATTTCTTATGACATATGTATTTCCCTCCTTTAAGATAATTACTTTATTATCTTATCTTTTATTTGATCTAGTTCAATTATCTTAAGTCCTGATTGTTGTATCTTATACTGTAAATTGGGCTCTATAACTTCCGAAATGAAATATTGAATATCTGTCCTTACGGCTCATTCATGAATCCATTCAAATTACCCGATGCTAACAATGTAAGCTTTGCTAAGACCATAGTCTAGGTGCGATATAGTTAAATTGCCATGCAACTTCGAAAATCCCATATTATACCTTACAGCTAACCTTGCTTCGTGTAATTTTCTTTTGTCCACCATCTTTAGCTTATAAGCTCTTTTTATTTCTTCTCTTCACGCAAACAATTATAAATAGTCGGAATAGAAACTCCTGTATCTTCTACAATCTCTTTTAGGGAGTAATTTTTACTTTCATCTATTTGAAGCACGTTGTAACCCCATTTATAGTGATAATATTTTATGAATTGGAAAACAATAGTCCTTAAGAAAGGAATGGATGGAAAAGTAATAGTCTCAAATAACATGCAGGGCCAATTGGGCGCTATTGTTGAATAAAACTTAGATTTTCAAACGACTTTATTGTTATATATTTTGCGTAGTGAAATATCTTACATCAAGATTAAACATGCATAACCCCGTCTTATATTTAGAACGGGGTTATGCATGTTTAATCATTTAGAATTAAATAACTTTCATGTATTTCTATATTAGTCTAACTACTTTTTATCTCGTCTTTCTTTGCAAGATGAAATGTAAGAGAGTTTATTTTTTTCTCGTTATTTTCAAAACCAAAGTTCATAACTCCTAAATATGGATTTTCAGCAATTGCTTCTTCAAATAGTACATCGTATTTATCTTTTTCTGGGCTAACATAGTTTCTACCTGCAAATGCACCCGCTAGATAATCCGGAATTCTGTTCAATTCATCGTACCATAAGACTTTCTCTTTAAAAGAAACATTATCTGGGAAAACTAATTCTGGACATTTTTTTTCGCTAATTTTCATATACTCACAAAGATTATGGTAACTTATATTAATAAAGTCTTTTATTAACCCATCATATGAAGTTAACATACTGTCTCTATCTGAAAACCACCCTAGTAATGCGGGTTTTGTTTTAGATTCTTTACTAATAATATAAAATAAATATGATACCATTACGTTAATTAAGTATGTATTTTGGTATAATCTTAAATTAAAAGTTTTTCTTTCCATCTCTTGATTCAATGTTTTCATTTTTTTGATAGTTTCTTTATAGTAGTCGGCTTTTTCTGGAGTATTTTCAATCCATTTTTGCACTCCCTCTATTAATGAATTGATTTCTGATTGATATTCACTTTTTGTTCTCTTAAGAAAATAATGTTTTTCTCTTTTTTCGAATATAAGTGAAAAGTTAAATACATATCCGGATTTTATAAACTCTCCAAATTTTCCATCTATATGTTTCGTCTTTTTGAGGTCTTTGGGAGCTATTAATTTCATTGCTTGTTTCAAATTATCTGGGTGATTAACATATGGAATTATAGTAAAAGTCACTGAATTATATAATTTTTGTTGATCTTCAAAACAATAGTCGCTAAAAATTAACC
Organism: Bacillus cereus group sp. BfR-BA-01383; assembly: GCF_022663495.1. NCBI lineage: Bacteria > Bacillati > Bacillota > Bacilli > Caryophanales > Bacillaceae > Bacillus > Bacillus cereus group sp. BfR-BA-01383. The sequence goes on along the minus strand of NZ_JAKUFP010000005.1, from coordinate 165,733 downwards.
ATTTATCCAATGAGATATCATTTAAGGGTTTAATGAACTCTCTGAATTTTTTAATGATGTCACCATGGAACACTTCATCAAATATTTTCATTTCTCCTTGCAATTAATTTACCCCTTTCTGATTTTCGGTACTTTTACTCTTAGATTCTCTTTTTTGCCTTGTTGTTTTCATCTGTTTATGTAGCAATTGTAAGAATATCTTGCTTATATATTAATTGTTTTTTTTCTATGGGAATCAATATATTAATGAAATTAGAAATAATTATTAACACCAATTAAACACAATTCTTTTTTCATTAGAGCAATAAGAGATATTTGAATATTAAACTGAATATCTCTTATTCACTCTTAAAAATAGTTATTCTAAATAAAACCCTTTATTTTAATATTAGATTTCCCTTTGTATACAAATGAAGTTTTTTATATTACTGACCTATATTAAGGCTGACTCAATATCCTATTTATAAATAAGTCAATCAAAATTAAGACTCTTTTCAGATTTCATCACAAGGACTCAAAGCTAAAAAGAAACATTTATTTATATCTTAAAATTTTTTGTTTATCTTTAATTTTTTCCCACTCCGATTTAATATGATTTTTTAATAGAATTTCAATCTCTTCGGTTTTCTCATAAATATTTCGATCTATTAGTCGATTTAAGGTTTGCACATTATAATGCTCAAAATGCAATTTCCTAAAAAAATCCAAATCATACTTTTTAATAAAGCTCTCCATCTCTACGATATCCTTTTCTTCTGTCCTAAGTTGAACTAGTCTTAGTAAATATCTAAATTTATTTACAGCATCTAATTCTTCCCTCTTATGAGCGTTAAATTGATACTCTATAAGACTACTTAAGTACTTTAATTCTTTATAATTACTCTTTAAAGAATTTTCATTTACACTTACTAAAATCAAGGATATAAAACTTGCTGTATTTTTCTTTAGATTATTTAAAGAGTCTAACCTTTCTTTTAGTACAGTACTAGAATATATATTTCTTTGATTATTTAAAATAGAAAAACCCAAATTTGCTATTCCAATTATTGCTGTAACTATTACTCCAATAGAGGTAAACTTATCTTTGGGTTCAAGTGCTAAAAAACTTTCTATCATATTTTGCAAACTCCTTTTTTAATGCGATAATAAATTATTAATTAAATAATATATAAATTTTATATTTCTATACAGTGACTTTACAATATCAATTATTATCCAAAATAATTTTTAATTAGCTCATATGAAATCATTACGCTATTTCTAGCAGCATATTGTGCATCATATTGTGCATAATTGCTATTTTTCTTTTCATCTGATAAATCACTAACACCTTTAATTCCTATCCCTAAAGGGTTAATGCCATTTGTATTCTCTATTGCATACATAAATCCGTAAATCTCCATATCTATACCTAAAAGCTTACGTTGCTGCTGTTTAATAGCTTGAATTTTATTAGAAGCTGCAACAACTGCCGCTCCGCTAGCAACCGGCCCAATATGGACAGTAAAAGGGTTACTTGGTTTTTGTTCACTAAAATTAGTATACAATTCCATCGTTAAATCATCATCACTTCTTATTATATTCACTTCTTGCTCTAAAGCTTTATTTAATCTGATTTGTAAAGGACTTTGTTTAAATATTATTTCTTCACCCTCAACGGCATATTTTCCATCTCCATAATCCCAACTTGGATCAGAAATTACTACATCTCCTATATTCACTTCAGATTTAACCCCCCCCATAATACCTGGCATAATCATTAGCCTTGGCCTGAATAAATATATCATTTTCATAGTAGTTACTGCAGCAGCCGATAATCCCATTTGATTAGCTGCCACTGCTACCACTCTTAGATATTGATCTTCCACCAATATTCTCCCAATATAATAAATTAAATTGTCAGTTGCAAAGATTTGTTTAACCCAGTTAGCTTCGAGTTTAAGCACTTCACTTAATTCTGGTGATGATAATGCACACACAAATCCTACATCAAATATATAACTATCTGATTGAGGATTTTCTTTCAAACTTTTAATATAAGAAAGTTTATTTTTTATTTGTTCAACCCATTTTAGACTTGTTCTATCAAATTTTATTAATGAAAATAAGTTATTTTCAAAATACTCTTCCACTAATTGCATACTTGTATCATGCTCTGTTAAACCAATTACTTCTTTTGGTAGTTTATATTTTCTCCCGTTCCCCATTGCTCTTTTCAATAATCTCAATCCACCTTCTGGATCCGGGTCCTCCCCAAATCTAAAGGGTAAATTAATATCTAAAATAATTACATCAAATTGAGATTCTCTTAAAGTATTTATACCATCCTGTGAACATTGAACAGTCGAAATATCACTATCGTTCAAAAATTGAAGCTTTGTAAGCTCCCTCCTAATGATTCCTGTTTTATTTACATCATCATCAATTACTAATACCTTCAGCAATTATTTCACCTCAAAATTATCAACTACATCCTGCAACTCATGTTTCCACTCAATACCTGCTGGATTATAATATATTGTTTTTATATAGTTATCCGAAAATTCTTGTCTAAGTTCATCTTTTAATTTATCTAGAGTCATTTTCTTCTCTTCTCCAAAAGATTCAAACTGAGTAACAACTACCGTAGGTATATTAACCTTTCTCCTTCTTAATTGCCTTAGTATTTCCTTTCCTCCAAAGTGCATTACTTTTCCTCCACCTGCTTCTGTTGAAATATCAAAGGTAGGCATACTCATATCTAAAACAAGAAAATGATATTCATTTCTAAGGATTTCTTTCAACCCAGTTTTATATGAACTTTTAGTAGTAATTGATTCAACCTCTGAAATATTAGAAAAGAATTCATTCAATTGTTTAGCCTTATTCGGGTCATCCTCAATAATTAAGATATTCAATAAAACCCCTCCTAAAATTTCATTTTTATTGCAAGGATAAACTCATCTCCGATAATATTATAATCCATACCGCTATCAGCAAATTCTAAATCTACATTCAGAATTTTAGATATTTTCAATAAACCTGATCCACCCTCTGTACTAACTAACCTAAAATCTAATTCATCAATTATTTTTTTATTATTCTCAATATTAGCCAATCGATTCTCTAATGGTTCATTTTCAAACGATATTTTATTTTTACATTCTAATATTAAGTATCCATCCTCTTCTATAACTCTTAATTTAACAGGAATATCCTTTAACATTCCACTCCTCTTAAAAACGTTATCAAAAATAATAACAAAGATATCCACAAACCCTCTTAGTTTTTTTCCCTCTATAGTCTTCAATAACAAATTTTCTACTTCAAATTTTATACTCTTATTTATATTAATTTTATTTGCAACTTCTAATCCTATTCCATAAGCCAAATCTATCTCAAATTCTTTAACGTTCAGGCCTTCACTTCTATTAAACCAATTAGAAACCTGATTAATTTCATGCGCCATGTTTGTTTTTGTTTCAATGATTCTACGTTTTAAATCTGTGAGGGTACCTTTTCCCTGGATACATTCAATATCAAATAAAAGTTTATCAAAGTAATCATTTATGCTATCTAAAAAATTATGAGATATATACTTTTTAATCAGATCTAAGTTCATTTCCGTTCTATACCAAAGATAACTTATTATTTCATCAATAAATTCTTCTAAGTTCATTCCATTATCCGATATTAAAGAATGATATAAACTACGTATAACTCCTGGGCCAATGGTGTATTCAAAATATGAATTTGGAATATATTTTAATTCAGTAGTAATTTGAACTTTTTCCTCTTTTAGACTTCCTACAATAGCATCAAAACTTTCCGAAAAAGAGTTTAATGCTAATATTAGTTTTTCTCTATTTGTATTATCTATAGGATCAACTTTTTCAATCCAATAATCATTTGACACATATTCGTTAGTTATAGAATCCCTAATTGTAATTAATTTTTCTCCCTCAATTGCTCCCCTTAATTGTCCAACTAACGTTCCGTGTCTAATACCTACACTTAAATACCCATCTAATCCATACTCTTTACTGAAAACAAATTGATCTCTTATTTCTTTAACCATACTTTCAAATATATCAATTTTTTCGTTTTTAGGTATAGATATTATGTAGGAATTCATGTTAAGTCGGTAGACCTCATCTAAAAGCCCCCCTTCTTTATGTTTGAAATTTTCAAACCTAACATAGCTTTCTTTCAAGCTTCTCTTTAATAAATTTTTCAATCCATTTTCATCAACATAAATTTTACTTGTTTCAATTTCCCTTTTAACAGTTTTAATTCGTTTAACTCTAGTAATCTCTTTAATTTCTTCATTATAATCTTCAATATTATCGGAATCTATTTCCGCCAATAAATTACATATGTTTATTCTTTCTTCTTCAGCTTCATGCTCCGTCTCTATAATCCATAACTTAGAGAGAACATCAATAACACATACTTCTTTTAAAAAATATATAAATTTTTCTTTATTAAACTTTTCGAAATCTACTTGCTGTAACTCAGATATTAAGTCTACATCATAACTATTTAAAAAATCTTCTAATATATCACTTCGTAGTTCCTCTTTTTCTGAACCTACATATCTTGTAAATAATTCATACACTATTGGGTAATCAATATTTTTGTTGTTTTTTTCTTCATCTTCCAAATTATCTAAAATCCCTTTTAAATCAACATCGCCAATTAAATTAAAACCTTTAATGTAATTATCTATAATTACTTTAATAGCATTTTCATATTCCCCTATACATATGTAAATCTTTATTTTTTCAACCAATATTTCAAATTTAGATAATCTAGTATTATCTAAACGTATGTTTTCATAGCATCTTAATGCTTCTTCATAATTCCCAGTTTGTTGATAAATAGCTGCTGCATATTTATTTTTTCTATCATTAGAAATACTCAAATTTTGTATTTTTTCTATGTCATTAAATAAAAACGCACGATGCAGATTACATGTTGAACTATCCAATTCCCTAAACCTACAATTTAAAATTTCATCTAACTTATCCTTAGGAAATATTCCACTAAATATTTGAGGCTTCACTAACCAATAAAACTTAAACCCATCTAATATACGATTGTATTTGATTTTTTGTAAATCTATTTTAGTATTAAATGCCATGGCAATTAACTTCCAAGACCAAACATTTAAAGAATAATCATATGATATTTTTAGGATATCATCCAAATAATCAATTTCATTTTTTTCTTGTTTATATAATGCACAAAACAATACGATTATTTTATCTAATAGACCTTTAAATTTTCGTTCCGAATCTTTTTTCATATATACAAGTGACTTTGCATATACTTCATAAAAATCAACACACCAAGGACGTTCTATTAATAATTCTTCACATAAAATAATCGTCTTGTTATAATCTCCAATTGTATAACTATCGATAATATTTATAGCTCTTAAATCTACTTCGTAATCTTTTAAATGACTATCCTTCAAGTATGGAAGTAGTAAATTTTTCAAATCTTGGTCATTAATTTCTTTCAGGTTTTTATACAAACCACAAATAAATTCCTCGTCAATCTCCTCATTCTTCAAATAATTTAATAACACTTTTATGAACGAATCATATCTGTCCATCATTGGTAGCTTAGAATCTATCGCCAATAATACTCCTGCATTTTTAGATTCATCGTAATCAAAACTTAACTTGTTTGATAAGTATATTGCTAAAGTAGATTCTAACTTCCCATTAGATACCCCATAAATTCTCTTATATACATCTAATTCGTATTTACCTGGAGTAACAGTCTCCTCAGCTTTAACACTCAGGTGCCTTACCATAAGTTTATATAAATCAGGAACATTATTATTCTCCAAAATTTTAGAACTATATTCTTTTTGCTCATCAAGCCCATAAAATTCTTGATAAACCTTTAGTTTAGTTTCTATAACCCACAAGTTTATTCCGTATTGATTTTCCAATTCTCCTAATAAATCTATACCTGTTTGAATTTCACCATGAAATAAAGAATTAAAGATCCTAGTTCTATACTCTAATATCCTATTAATTTTTTGATGAATTTTCGAAAACAATCTCGAATACCATAATAAATCTCTTTTTAAGTCATCACGTGTATAATCTTCTAGACTATAATAATAACTTAACTTGTTATTCATATCATCGATATTTAGTGGAAATGCTTGATGAAGCAACGCTTTCCTAGATATCTGATTATTAAATAGTTGGTCTACTGCGCTATTAATATTCTTAAATGTAGTCTTTTCCTTTACATACTCTAAAGCAAATACAGGACCTGTCTTCCTTATCTTTGATGCATAAGTTTTAGTTGCATTCATCTAAATTTAACCATCCTTTTTAAAAGATTATTCATCCCTTCAAACTCAATACCTCTATAATAGATATTATATTATTTCTGTGCCATTCTTTGTTAGATTATTGTATTCTTTGTTTTTTATTGAAATACAATTCTTATTTACATTAACCTTAAAAACCTACTTACTCTTTGCAAATTTTTAGACCAACTTATTAAAAATTATATTTTAATAACATTAAAGAAACCACTAACAATGACCTTTTTAAGCTATAAAATTTAATTATCTTCTATAAAATAATTATTTACATTAAATTCACTGCTTTATTTCTAATAGTTTTCCTATTATATTTCAATGCTATGGATACGATTTTCACCTTTTTGATCTGTATGGATTGTAAAAAATCGTACCGTTCTCACCTTCTCTGAAAACCCTATTCTTACACTGATTCATATTAAACTTTTTATTCATATCTATCTCAGTGACTTTAGAAATAACTAGATGCTTAAATAAAGGAAAATCCACGACCTACTAATAATCCAAAATCACACTCTAAATCTTTTTTAATTGAATGGCACAATTTTTTTCTGGTTCTGTTCGTTTAAAGCCTTGCGTAGCTTGCAGTTTTCCTCTTCAAGTTTCTGAACATCCTGTTGCCTTGATTCCACTTGAAGGATAAGTCGTTTATTTACCGCCTCTAACATTTCAATGCGTAACTCCAATTCAAACGCATCCACTATTTGTTGTCGTAAACCATCTAAATGTATTCCAATTTCACGCTTTTCATTTTTAAGCCTTGCATGTTTTTTTATGTTGAAGATATCTTCCTTTTCAATTTCAATAATCCGGTTCTCTATGTATAACTTTAAAGTATTAGTATTTAAATTTATCTGGCTTCTCGGAACTTTTGTTCCTGCTGAAACTGAAAGTATAGAAAGTTTGCTGAATTGTTTTATCTGTTCGTTCAATCGTTTTTGATTCATACAGAAGTCTTGTAGAAATTCTTCTATCTGAACTAACTGTTTTTGAATTATTAAACTTCCAATTCCCTCTAATTTACCGATCCCAAATTTAATAGTGTTTTCATTTACACATTCTTTAATGTTAATGCCAATGTCCATTTTGAAATCTCCTTATCAATTTCATCTATATTGGAAATAATACTTTCTAATTGCGGAAAAGCAGAAAGGAAGGACTCTTTCCCTTCATTTTTCAACTTAAAAAGAATTAACTCATATTCAGGTAAAAGACGATTCTGATAAAATTTACTTAAAGCCATATATTCATTCTCATAATCTCTTTGATATTTTAAATCTTGTTGAACTAAATGTTTATTATGTTGAACTATTATTGCTTTGTCTAAAAAACGTCTATAGGTAAAATCAAAAGATTCAATATTAGGAATAGTCGGGCTAAGGTAATACCACTTTTCAAAGGTTCCTAGACGATATTGACGCTCACATATTATCCCCAAATGTTTTGCACAAACTCCGACAATGTTTTCACGCAATGGATTATATTTTAAGGTGTTTATAATTTGATCAATATCCTTGAAGATGTTGAATTTTTTCTTTTTAAGAAATTTATTTATTTCCTCATATGCTTTTATTAATCTTGGTTCTGATTGTTCATTTTTTATAAAATAATTTTGATTATCAGAGTCCAGCCCTAACGAATTTCCATCAGATGATGCCCGCTTAAATAATGTTTCTTTTACAATTTTATCATCTCGAAAATAGTGTTTCGTCATATCTTCATCAAGGTGGTTCATATGTTCCCGTATCCATTGTAAACTTACTTTATCCTTCAAAATATTAGCAATTGCGACCCGAAATTGATGAGCATTCAAATTTAAAAATTTTTCAACTGTGCTGTTTGGGAATTTTCTTCTCTCTATGTAGCCCATTAAATATAATCCTACTTTCTGACAATGAACTTGGGTTTGTTCAAAATCCGTTAAACCTTTGAATAGTTCTTGATGTCTATAAAAAAAGAAATCAAACATATATGCAAAAGCTGTATCACTATACTTTTTACCCCTCTGATTCAGAAATAAGTAATTGGTTTTTCCTTTTATCCTTCTTTCTTCCGATAATTCTTCAAGAGTATGATAAGCTTTTAATGTATTAGGAAAAGCAATTGTTTTAGTCCAACGACCTTTTTTCCTACCAGTTGTTTTGTAAGTGAAAAATTCAAGAATATAGGCTTTTTCCTTTTTATTCAATATCTCAATACCTTTTAATTTGTTTACTTCTAATAACTGGAGTTCGCCTCTTCTCATTCCTGTATAAGATAAAATCACAATCAAACAAGCCATCATCCTGTCCTCAATTGTAAGACTATCATCATCCATATCCTTTAAAGCAGCCTGCACAACCTTCTTATAAATTCTCATAGGAATGTTAGGTGTTTTATTTGCAACTATTTCAGCTTTTATTTCTTCCCAGGAAATGCTACGAATAATATTTTGATATTGTGATTTCCTTATATTATGCCCTGCTATTTCACACTCTTTAAGAAGATCTCCTATCGGAGACAATTTTTTTGCCAATGTGAACTTGTTCCTCCCCTTTTGCTTATAGCCTTCAATATACTCCTTAATGATTTCAGGTGTTAAATATCTTAAATCATACATATATTTTTCATTCTCTAAAAACCGAATAAAACTATTTATTGTTAAGCATTTCTTATTAACTGTTATACTCCTATTACCTACAAAGAACATTTGTCTAAGGGCGACTTTCTTTGATAACACCCGGAAAATTTTCGACTTAATAGATGAGAAATTTATTACCACATTTCTATGTCCCTCATCGAAAAAATTCCATTTGTTATCTGAGAATCTTATGCTTGCTGTAATAAAGAGAGACGGCTCATCAATATAATCACCTTTTAGATAGTTTTCTTTTCCGAGTAACAAACTTGCATTATTAATGTTCCAATCAATTTCTTCTTTTATCTTGGGTATGGTTGTATTCATACTTCCCCCTCCATAATGGCATACATTTCAGCAAGGTAGCTACCATATAGCTCAATTAATCCAGTATAAAATTTTTTTTCAGCAACAGATGAAGAACTTCCCTTCTTGTTCATGTATACCTTCATTCGTTGCTCAAAAATAGTATTATGCTCTACTGTTGTGACGAACTTTTTACAAGTCAAACATTTATAAAAACTGTCCTCATCTGTATCAATCTTTACACAAGATTCACTCGCACAGTTACCAGCACCACTTTGAACAGGAGGGAGACTTTCAACAGTTTTGCTATCAACGATAGATCCTGGTAATTCATCTTTCAAAATAGAAACTTCATAAAGTGCTTCTACATATCGTTTAGTGTTTTCCTTATTTCGATAATGCTTTGCTGCAACAACTGCGGAGTTTCCAGTAATAACCCCAACCTCTAACGTTGATATAAGACCATCCTCAACCATTTGCCAAGCTTTTTCAATATAGGTGTGTCTCAAATTATAAGGTGTATATTTCAATTTAATTTTCCCCTGCTCAAAAAGTCTCTTTGATATTGTTGTAAATGCTTTATTAAACGAATGTTTTGCTGCTATCACCTGGTCTTTATAACGGTTGTCCTTACAAATAAAAATATATTTCTTTAAAGATTTTTCTGCTATTTCCTTTAATGGCTGAGTAATTTTTATAGATTTTTGCAATAATCTAATATGTTCCATCACAAGAACTTCTTTTATCTTTCTTCTACCTGATGTTTTTGCGTAATATTCAATAGTTCCAAATTTCCTACCATCATCAACTGAAATAATACAATCTCTTTCTAGTGCAAAAATTTCACCAGGACGAAGTTTTGTTTCTATGGCCAACTGTAAAACAATTAACATTATTTCATTTTCATTATTAAACTTCCTCTCCAATTCTTCTTGTATTTCTTTAAAATCTTCAAGAGGAATTGGAGTTCCCCCCTTATCATTCACATCAATTGTAGAAAATTGTTCCATCATAATATCGGAAATGCTATATCGAGGTTGAATATGCTTTATAAATTTTCTAATGGCCTTTATATTATAATTAATAGTTGAATCTGTATATTCCTTATTCGACGCAAGACTTATATAGTAAAAAATCAAAAATCTACTTGAAAATGGCTTCAAATCAGTTAACAATAAATTATTAAATTGTAACATTTGCTGCTCCTGTTGATAATAAATTTCAGCTTTGTTCAGAAAATCTACCATTATACAAAAATGGTTAGACATATTATTATAAGACAAATCCAATTTCCAAATATAATCTTTTAAGACATTTCTAAACTCAATATTATGAACTAACTCAAAATTCATTAGAGAATTTTTAGAGTTTGCAATATGAGCACCATGCTTATTCGGATCTGCAACAACAAACCATTTATCCGATTTAGGATAGACTCCCAATGAATTAAGATTAACAATTTTATAACACTGCTCTATACTAGTTAAGTAGTGCTTATGAATAATAAGGTCTCTATTGAATGAGAATGAGTTAAATAATCTTACTCCATTTTCCTCCAGATAGATTCCGTCAATATACCTGTAAAATTTAACTAAAAATTGTTTGAAATATACATACACTGGAGTATGATTAGATTCCATGAACGAATTAAAGTAAAGTAATTGTTGTTTAAACGTTTGTTCATTAAAGTCTTCGAAACTATTAATTTCTTGACTACCTAAACTTCCCTCAAATAAAGTAACCATCAGTCTATTATCGAATTTATTCAATTTCCTTTTTGGTAAAATGTTAAGAAAGTTTTTCATTGTGTTTAATAAGAATTGGCTACAAGTTGGTAAGAAAAAATTTACAAAGTTTACACTACCATCATTATGAAAATTTTCTACCTGGATAATTTGGTTTGCACTAGAGTTAATGGGGAAGTTAGTACGAATACAATTGTTTATATAAGGAGTGTAATTTTGTTTGCCCTCAATTCTTTTAAATTCTCTAGTTAAAAGAAGGTTGCTATTCCTGGCAATAAAAGATTTAACTTGCGAATTAGTTATTGTATCAGAAGCAAGTGCGTGTAGATAAAGCCCCCGTGTCATTTGCCTAAAAGGTGAATGAAATCCGTTTCTTTTCCCAAGTGGTATTTCATGCATAATCTTACAGTAATTTTCCCATGTAAAATCCTCTTGTTTAAGAATGAACTTCCCTAAAATTTCTATATAACACTTTATTATTACAACTTTTACATTTTCTTTTTTGTTTACTGGATGCATTATAAATGGTCTTTCTAGCAGGATGTTCTGCATTCCACTTGTTTGTAACCATTCCACCAAAAGAATTTTCAGTATATTTCCAAATTGATATTTCTCTATATTCTCTGTAATACTCTTAATTTCTTCTTCATTATAAAAATTATTTGTGTTAATCATTAGAATAAAATCTTTCTTTATTTTTCATTAATAGCTCCACCTTATCATTCTCGTCTGGATTATAATATGTTTTACAGCTTTCTGGACTTTTATGACGAAGTGCTTTTTGAAGTTCATATTCATTTGAACCCTGTTTTGCAAGTTTCATAGCAAAAGCGTGGCGAAATCTATGGCTTAAATTAGTTTCTTTTTTATTTTTATCCATTGAAATCCCAGCTTCGGCGAAAATTTTCCGGAGAATATAATTCCATCCTGCCTGAGATAATGAAGTATAGTGTTGATGATTTAAGAAAATATATTGATTCTCATCACCCAAAAGAGAAATCGTACCAACCCTATCCGCAATTGTTTTCCTGTTTAAATTTTCTCTTTTTTTAGGGCTTTGGCTTAAAACGATATCATCTCTCGATTCATCAATGTATTCTTGGATAAGTTCTCCCATATCTTCACAAATAAAAACTACTTGGTATCCAAGACCATTACCTTCTGTATTGTAGCTACGACTACTATAAGTATCTATGGTTTCAGGAACCATTACTCCCTTTGCTCTCTGTGTCGGTTTGTCAGATACTCTATTTCGAATGATAAGCCTATAATATCCATTATTGGTTTGCTCAATATCTTCAAAAGTAGTCCCTAATACTTCACCTAAACGTAGTCCATAATCATACATCAAGTTGATAATAACCTTTTCACGCAAACCATAATTTTCCTCAACGATTCCCATAATTTTTTTGTACTCATTAGGTCTTATATATTTTGGAACAGATTTTCCTAGGTCACCTACATTTTTATTTGCCGTATATCGTTCGTGTGTTGTTTTTTTTACGTGTGCAAAAAAACCTTTTCCAATTGATACTCCTATTTTTATAGTGTCAAATAACGTCGTGTTTGAGAAATCATACATTTTGTATAAAAAATCCCTGTACACATTTAAATAATGATTAAATGTTTGATTATCACGTCTAACTCGTAAATCTAACCCCCATACTTGACCGTCTTTTTTTCCCCCTTCCAAAAACAAACGAAGATCTTTGATATCATCGTTTGTTAAATCTGTAGGATTATTAATATGTACTAGTTCCAAAAAGGAAAAAAAAACTTTTAATGCTGAGAAAGCACTTTCTCTTTTTTTATACTTAGCATCACCAATTTCTTTATTTAAATATTTATTGGCAGCAACTATTAAATTCCCATTAATATCAGTAACAATAAAATATGTCATTTTTCTTTCTGTGGATTTCTTTATATAACCAATTGCTCCAAACCTCTGAATCAGTTCATTATTGCTATCATAACGTTCATACACAGTTCCTAATAATGTTTGTTTCTCCCTAATGACACCCATATAGATCCCCCCTCTACAGGACTATCTCCCTCTAATAGCATTAATATTATGCACTTAAATATCGAAGTTTTTCATTTGAGCCCTACTTTGCTTAAAACCCTACTATTATCATTATGCAGTTTCAGATTATTAGCCAGTTCTCTCGTTTATCATAAGTATATATTACATCGAAAAATTTACAATACTTTCCTAAATTCTTGTACTATCGATTAGCTTATCATAACCGATTAATACAACTCGATTCATCATAAGTTATACCACCTCACATGTTTTTCTTTATTGTAAAGAAAAATGAATGAAGGGTAAAAAGTGCAGAATGATATGTTTGTAAGTACAAAGTATTGTTTTATATCTTACAAACATGAAAAAGAAACCGTACATATTTTAAACATGCACGGTTTCAAAAATATTATACTTCACTGCAAAAGATGTAATATCCCGCGCGCGCCATCTTTATTTCAGCACAATACATTACATTTCCCAAATGAAAAGTAAGCGATTTAATTTTACTCTCAAATTTTAGTTATTCATCACATTCAACCGCATATCCTTCGATAGCTGAACAAATAACTTCTGATGATGGATACGTTAAAGCATCATCTAGTTCTATGAAAAAACTTTTAGAAAATAGTTTTTTCATAATCCTTTTTCTCTTCATCATATTCCATCCCCCTTCAATTCGAGTCAATGTTACACCATATTTTCAATTTATCTTTGAAAATAGAAAAATCCTGCATTTTTCATGCAGGATTTTTTTACTAGTCATTTTTCGTAAAGTAAGAAACAAAACGAAGAATTTCTAAGTATAACCATACTAGAGTCATCATGAGACCCATTGCACTGTACCACTCCATATACTTTGGAGCTTGGCTACGCGCACCACTTTCGATTAAATCGAAATCTAGTAATAAGTTTAATGAAGCAACTACAATAACAACCGCACTAATGATAATACCAATAGTTCCACCTTGGTGAATATATGGTACAGTTACACCGAACATATTTAATAAGAATACGATCAAATACATAACCAGAATCCCCATTGTTGCAGCCATTACACCCGTACGGAATTTATCAGTTACCTTTACAACGCGCGTCGCATATAAAACTAACATTGCAAATAAAATTGAAATTGTTAGTAATACAGCGTTTAAAACGATAGCATCGCCAAATTTCATTGTATAAATCGCTGAAATACTTCCTAGTACAACCCCTTCTACCGCTGCATAGATTGGCGCCCCGATTGGTGCCATTCGCGGGAAGAAGATAGATGCAAATGCAATAATTGCTGCGATTACTAATGCACCAATTAATACTGGCATTTTCATCGTACCCTCTACCATCTGTATGTATGAATAGACAGACGTTGCAAGTAGTAAGATAAGCATAATGAACGTTTTGCCTACTGTTCCACCAATAGTCATCGCAGAAGCATTTGCTCCCTCTTTACGGAATGCCTCTTTTTTCAACATTGGATTAGATGTTCTCATTTTTTCCCCTCCTAAAATAGGTTCTACCAATAGTGTAAAGTTTTTCTCTTTACTTTTCAATATATGCAGCTTGTTTTTATTTTAAACCTTCAACGATGTCTGATAGTTCGCTCCATCGTTCCATCGTTTTTTCTAGTTCTTCTTCTATTTTCTGCCCTGCTTCAGATAGTTCTTGTGCCTTTGTGAAGTCAGATCCGACATTTGTAAGTTCTTCTCCAATTGACTCAAGTTTCTCTTCTAATTGTGCGATTGTATCTTCAATTGTTTCCCATTCACGCTGCTCGTTATATGAGAGTTTACGTTTACGTTGTTGTTTCGGAGCTTCTACTACTTTTTTCTCTTTCTGAACTTCCGCTTTCTCAATAAGTTCTTTCGTCTTTTCCACTTCTAAATAATCAGTATAGCTACCTAGGAATTCACGCACTTCGCCTCCGCCAGTAAAGATGAACAACTCATCTACTACTTTATCTAAGAAGTAACGGTCATGCGATACAGTTAAAACGACACCTGGAAAATCTTCTAAATAATCTTCTAACACTGTTAATGTTTGTGTATCTAGATCATTCGTAGGTTCATCAAGTAATAGTACGTTCGGTTCTCCCATTAAAATACGTAATAAATATAAACGTCTTCTTTCACCACCAGATAGTTTACCAAGCGGTGTACCATGTGAATGCGTCGGGAATAAGAAACGCTCTAACATTTGAGATGCGCCAATTACTTTTCCGTCTGTCGCATGAATGACTTCCGCAATTTCTTTAATATATTCAATCATACGCTGATTTAAATTCATCTCTTCATTTTCTTGCGTATAATAAGCAACTTTTACAGTTTGTCCAACTTCAATTTCACCACTATCAGGAGATAGTTTGCCTGCGAGCATATTTAATAGAGAAGATTTCCCGCTTCCATTTGCTCCGATGATTCCGATACGATCACCAGGCTTCACAATATGATTAAAATTATGCAATACCGTTTTATCGCCAAATTTTTTCGTTACATCTTTTAATTCAAGTACTTTTTTTCCTAACCGACTTCCACTTAAAGCAATATCAACTGACTGTTTTGCAGCTGGTCCCTCTTGCTCTTTCAGTTCATCAAAGCGTTGAATACGTGCTTTTTGTTTTGTAGAACGAGCTTTGGCACCACGACGAATCCATGCAAGTTCCCGACGATATAAATTTTGGCGTTTTGATTCTTGCGCCAATTCCTGCTCTTCACGAAGTGCTTTCGCTTCTAAAAATGTACTATAGTTTCCTTCGTAGCTATATAGTTTACCGTTATCTAATTCAAAGATACGGTTTGTCACACGATCTAAGAAATAACGATCATGGGTTACAAGTAATACCGCACCTGTATATCTTGCTAAATATTCTTCTAACCATTCAACTGTCTCATGGTCAAGATGGTTCGTAGGCTCGTCTAAAATTAATAAATCAGGTGTTTCAATAAAACATTGCGCCATTGCGATACGTTTTTTCTGTCCACCAGATAAATTTCCAACAGTTGCTGTGAAATCAGTAATTCCTAATTTTGTTAAAAGAGATTTCGCATTTGCATTCGCTTCCCATGCACTCATTGCATCCATACGTTGCTGCACTGCAAATAATTGTTCCTGTACTTTTTCATTACTTGGATCTTTTTCGATATTTAATAGTGCCTTTTCATAATCACGAAGAAGACGAATTAAAGGTGTATCACCATGGAACACTTGCTCTAATACAGTTAGTTTTTCATCAAACTCTGGTTGCTGTGATAAATAACTAATTGTATATCCACGTGAATGCGTCATATCACCTGTATCAGGAGTTTCTAATCCTGCAATAATTTTTAATAATGTCGATTTACCAGTACCGTTTACACCAATAATTCCGACACGTTGTCCTTCTGTAATACTACATGATATTCCATCAAATAACGGTTTTTCTCCGTATGATTTCGATAAGTTCTCCACAGTTAACATTTTCATATTTGTGCATTCCACTCTTTCATAAATTGTTCAATAAACTGTTCCATATAACGATGACGAACTTCAGCCTCTTGTTTTGCCGCGTTCGTATTCATTAAGTCTTTTAATTTTAAAAGTTTTTCATAAAAATGATTTAACGATGGATCGTTATTTTTTCTATACTCTTCTTTCGTCATTACTTCACGCGGCGGAATTGTTGGATCATACATTAATCTCCCTTTCGCTCCCCCGTATGCAAATGTACGTGCAATTCCAATTGCACCAAGTGCGTCTAAACGGTCCGCATCTTGAACAATTTTCCCTTCAACTGACGTAACCGCGCCGCCATGTCCACCCTTATAAGACATGTTGGCAATGATATGAAGAATATGTTTACTTTCTTCCTCATCTACATGTAACTCTTCTAACCAATCAGAAACTTTTTTCATTCCTGCTTCTTCACTTTCATTTAACTTTTCATCTGCCACATCGTGAAGTAATGCTGCCATTTCAATTATAAAACGATTTCCTCCTTCTTGCTCGGATAAAGAAATCGCCAATTTATGTACGCGTTCAATATGATACCAATCATGCCCACTCGCATTTTTTTCTAAAATGTGCTTTACGAAAGTTATTGTTTTTTTTATTTTTTCTTGTTTTATCATTTTATCTTCACCCAGTTACTTATTGTAACACGCCCGCATTTTTTCATCACATATTTTCTTGTCCGCCCATACACTAGGTGGTAGGCATCATTATGAAGGAGGAATAAACATGTTCTATAATAATCAACCACCTTACCCACAACAACCTTTTTACCCTCAACATCAGGAACAAAGATATGCTGAACAATATGAAGAACAAGAGTTACAACAGCAAGAACAACAATATGAACAAAATCCATACGCAACACCGCAAAATCAGGGAACTGACTATCAACAAAGTCCATACGACACACGTCCAAATTATGAATATCCTCAAAATCCATATGCAGCACCTCAAACTCAAGAACAGCAATATCAAGAAAATCCATATGACACACGTCCAAATTATGAATATCCTCAAAACCCATACACAGCACCTCAAACTCAAGAACAACAATATCCTCAAAATCCATACTCAACTCAGCAACAACAACAACAACAACAACAACAAATGTATCAACCAAACTACGACGCACGTGTCTCACCACCTAAACCACCAACAATTGATCCGACGCAACCACAAATTTTACCACCTGGACCAACATTAGATATTACTCAGCCACAAATTTTACCACCTGGCCCTATAACAGAACCTACGCAACAACAAATCCAGCAAGTTGTCGGTACACAATTCTTACCTTTTAAAAAGCCTGTACTAGATTTCGTAAAACCTTGGGTAGATTACGGTTTAAATGAAGCAAAACACACATCACATAAACATGCGTTAACTGAAGTTGCTGCGATTATGTTTTTAGTTGGTAAAGGATTTAATCCTACGATTGCGCATTATATTGTAGAATCTTGGGAGAAGAATGAACAGTTTTAGGGTTGTTCATTTTATATTATATAAAACTATAAAAGTGCCACAAATGCCTGTTATACAAGCATTTGCAGCACTTTTTATTTGTTATATTATATTCCAAAAAGGGATTTCATATTTTTTCACGTGTTTTTATATTATTTGTGAGCAAAATGTGAGCAAATAATAGCCTTTTAATTAAACTGTACTAGGGCGATTTTCATTTTAAAAACCATTCATTCAACATAAATTCCCACAATAAATTTTGTATTACAATCACCTTGATAAATAGGTATTATCGTGGATTACCTATTGAGAACTATAACAAACACATATGTTGTAAAATACATTTTTTTGAGGGAACTTTAACCATTTATTGTTATGATTATATCTGCAATATTTCCCCAGGAGAGTTCCTATAAAGAACAATAGGATAATGGACATACATACTAGGCACTCCCCTTCTTTAATACGTTCATAGAAATAAGAACAAAAGGTATGTATCAAATTGAGGGAAAAGTAGATGGAATAACATATATTGTTGGATTTAAAAATGGCAAAATAGGACAATTATATCCTAAATAGAAATCCGAGGAGACGTTAATATGATTAGTGTAAAATCATATATAAAAAATGATAAAATAATAACTTCATTAGATAATATTGAAAGTAACTTTCTTGAATATTTCATACATTTTGATAACGCGAAATGTTTAGAACTAGTTATTGATTTGGATTATATGGAAGGTGCAATAATAATAAACTACTACGGAAATACTATTTTAGGATTTAAAGAATGGGATATGATTGATCAGTTATGGTCATATTTCATAAATGCAATTGAAGAATTGCTTGAAAATCAAAACGATGTAAGTTTTGATTTTCAAGACCAACCTTTAGAGGTAAAAATGCAGGTTATTTCGCAAGAGCAAATTTTATTATCTATTGCAGGAGAAAAAACATGTTTTAATAAAGATGAATTATTATTAACTTTATTAAAAGGAGCAGAAAACTTTTTTGATATATTGAAAGAATGTCCTGATGAATATCTTGCAGAACAGAGTAATAATGAATTAAAGAGAATAGAAAAATTATTAAATAAATTGAACATTTAAATGAGAACATATTATTAAATACACTGTTTAAATTTAACACCTATAGAATGGTTAAAGTAGACACTTGAAACACTAAAAGAATCTATAAACAGTAAAGAATAAAGTTGCAATTAACAAAGCCGACTCATATCAATTTGAGTCGGCTTTTACTATTACTTCACACTCACATACTGTTCTACAAGGACAAACGTATAGCAGTGCAAAATCATTTTTTGTACAAACCTTTCGTCCTTTAGCACAAGGAATCATTTACTTATGTGAAGAATTAATCCTTCAAAATAATGCCTTTCCAAACGATTTTCAATCACAAGTAGCTTCAACAGAAGTTATCGAACAAAAAATAAGAGAACAAATACAGGAAATCAATCAATCGATTGCAAGTATAGAAGCGATAGATGTAGCTATGCCAATGCCTGGAATAGACGCAATTGTGGCTGTTTTAGTTGCGATGAGAAAAAAACTTGAAGAAAAACTAGAGCATTTATATGAATTCAATTATACATCCAGTAATAACTACAGCACGGCCCTTCAACTAGCAGCTAGTATTGCTACTGGTCTTGCCGAAGTTCAAAGTGGAAAAGGATTTAGTCCTGCAAGTGGCACGTTTAGTACACAAGGGTTGAATATGGAGTGGACGACTTCCATTCAGGCGATTGAAGAAGATAGGAAGCGTCAGGCCGACAATCTTTTAAATGGTAGTTCAATTGAAGAAGGAGCAATGTGTGGTCCATTAAATAGTAAAAAAAAAAAATGAATCTTTACTAGATAAGTTTAAACATGGTGTCGAAGATATTTATGAAGGTGCTTGGGACTTTATACAAGGCGCTGGCAGTGCAGTAGCTGAAGACTATATTGGATTAACACCACCTGATAATGATAAATTAGAAAGCAAAGCAACTTATCAAGCTGGAAGATTTACTGGACATGTTATATCAACGGCAGGATCTATTGTAGAAATTTTTGAAGGTATTTCAGTCATAGGTGGGGCTAATTTCTTAACATTCGTCGCAGAAGTAGGAAGTGATGGGTTAGCATCACCAATTGTTCTTCCATTAGATGCAGTTGCTACAGCGGCTGGTGTTGGTGCTGTTGTACATGGTGGATTGGTTTGGGATAAATCGATTCAAAATGCCAAGGATACTCTTCAAAAATTCGAGTCTTCTCCATCTTCTGATGAGCTTGTTAATAAAGTTAAAGAGAATGGTAAACTTGATAAAGAGGGAAATGCAACTAAAAACATGGATAATGCTGGTAAGGAAACCAGCGGAGCTAATTCCACGATCACACCCGAAATGGAAGAAAAAATTCTGTGGGGACAAAGAAGAAATCCTAATAAGAATGAGATTATTTGGGGACATTCTTCTGGAATAAATAATAATCATCATAACTATGTTGTAGAGGAAATTAAAATTAATCCAGATGGAACAAAGAACATTAAGTATACTACTCAGTTTCCAGATGGTAAATTATCTAAAATAAAAAGTAGTACAGTATTTCTAGATGGGTAGAGTGACACAAAAATAATAAATAGCGTTGAGAATATCGAGAATTCTAAATTAATAAGTACTAGAGCTAGGGACGGAGCAACTTGGCATCGAGGTACTATTGATGGTGTAGAAATAGATGTGATAAAAAAAGGAGATAGTGTTATTAGTGCCTATCCGACAGGTAAAGCTAATGCATTACCACCATCTGGATTTTAGAAATAAAGGAGGAATAAGAAATGTATGAAGAATTAAATGAAATATTATCCGAAAATAGTTCAGAAGATTCTTGGTATGATGATGGATTTATGTATGCTCAAGAACTGCTGAATGATTTTACTGACAAAGATTGGGGAAAATTATTTCAAAGTATTAATGATAAAAATGATAAGTGGAAAATTAGGCTGGCTTATTGCATTGATGATGATTTAGGAATAAATGGATTAGAATTACTATTGAATATGCTTGATGAAAGTGATGCAGTTGTTGAGACTACGATAGATTCTTTAAGGTCTTTCAATTCTGAAGAACATAAAAAGATGATAGTATCCAATAGTCGAGTAATTGATACAGTACAAAAATAATTGGAAAAGGCTAGCTTACCCGTCAAAAGAGTTCTAGAAGATTTTTTGAAAGATATTAAAAATTAATTTTTTCGGAATATGAAGAAGAAGTAGCATGGGTGAAAGTAATTGAATTTGACTAGCTATTTTGCTAGATTCTGAGCACAAGTAAAGTAAAGAACTTTTCGAAGAAAAAGGTTTCTTTAGGATTAGATATTTCAATGAACCATGTTATCTAGCTTGGAGTAAGTGAAGAGAAAGTTACATATGGAGAATAATCAGCAAAAGAGACCTCACATTTGAGGTCTCTTTTGTAACTCTTACTTTACATACACATAGGCTTCAATTGCTGTTACATAGTATGTTTTGCCCTTGCTGTTATGTACTTTGTATTGCGATGATCCATTATCAATAAACTTTTTATCAATAGTAAATTCTAAACTTGCATCTACAGTTCCAGCAACAACTTTATCCTGCCATGATGGAGCATCATAGAAACGTAGACTATTAACTTTTGAAACAACACGCTTCCCTATAATAGAAGAATCTACTGTAATTTTCTTATTAAACTTCACATAAGATGGATTTTTCTTAAACCATCGCTCTCCACCTTAGTTTAACCAAGTTTGATCGCCCTTTTTAAGTAGTCTTTTTATTGCTATTTAATGCTCATTTACATACGAACTGCTAGTATTATAAATAATATAAAAAAATAAATTTAAGAATAAACTTTGAGAAGGCTAGGACCAAAATATACAAAAAATGAGTTGGAACAGAAATTAGTACAAGAAAAGATACCAGAAGATTTATATAGTTTAAAAGATGGATTCCTTAACTAAGTGTACTGTTTAAATGAACAGGATGAAGTGTGGGAAATATATTATAGCGAGCGTGGAATAAAGAGTAATTTAAAGACATTTAATTACGAGACAGAAGCATGTGAATATTTCTATACTAATTTAATTGAAATGTTAAAAGAAAAGGGCGTAATCTAACCATAAAATAAAAGGACTTTTCCACTTGAAGGTGTCCTATTATCATTTTTATTCAAGAAGACGCACATAAAAATGGGGATAAGGAAAATTGCGAATATCCCCTTTTTAGAAAAATTTTATAATAAACTATTATAGATGAAGAGAATTTATTACAACAAATAAAAGCAGAACCTTATGAGGTTTTGCTTTTTAACCCTTGTCCCCCATGCTAATAAGAGAATAAAGGTGTGAAAAATTTTGAGTAATATGAATAAGAATCGAATTGAAATTCTAAAAACAAAAGTAAAAAGAAACGCTAGTAGAAAAGAGCTTATAGATGAACTTTCTCATATTGTTACAATTTCTATAGACTCTTTTATGGATGCAGAATCAAATGATTTATTTTGTAAAGAATTATTTAATACGCTAAAACAAAATTCAAACATCAAAAATTTTGGTAGTACTGATTATAAAGAAAATAGAAGATTATCAATAGCACTGTTAAAAGAAACAGTTCAAACTATTAAATTTCCAGTTAATCAAGGGAGGCTCTTTTTCTCTAAGGGTGGTAAAATTGAGGCAGTTAAGCTAAACATTGCTGAAGTATTTGATAATTTAGAAGAGTTATCAACCATATCAAGATTTCTAACTGGATATGCGGATTTTGTATTAGTTGGTGACGATTTAGAATTTGGGGTCGTTATTGAACGTACTGAATACCACTACGAATTCAGTATGTGGGGAGTATCAACAATATGAAATACGAAAACACAAAAGACCACTTCAAAATGAGAGTGGTCCTTTTATTACTTTATCTATCAGCCTTTTCAAATCCCTCATATCAACACTCTCTTTTAAGACCTTCTCTTTCTAGGACCTACAATTAATTTAATCGCCGTTCTTTCTTGATTATCAATAGAAATCTCTTGAAATGCTGGAACAAAAGCCAAGTCAATACCGCTTGGAGCGACAAACCCTCTTGCAATCGCAATTGCTTTAATTGCTTGATTTAAAGAACCAGCCCCAATCACTTGGATCTCCACATTGCCACTTGCTCTTAGTACACCTGCTATTGCACCTGCGACTGAATTTGGACTTGATTTTGAAGATACCTTTAATATATTTTCCATGTAAGTTGCTCCCTCTATTATTTAATCCCTCTTTTGTTACAGCTTAAAATCTTTTAACGTATCTTTAACTACTATTCAAACCAAAAGCAAACAATGTTATATAAGTACATTCATTCGATACTTTTCGTCTTCTTCCTGCCCAACTACGTAAATAAAAAACAAACACTTAATAATCTGATATACAAATATTTATATAGAAAAAATTCACTTAGACGATAACATCATTGCAGCTGAAGGTGATTTCGCCTTGCAAATGAATACTTCATCAAATAACGAATGCCTTCAACTAGTCGGCGAAACGATTGTTACAGTACCAGCTAATTCAACTCTTCAACTTAGAAATAATAGTGGTTTTAATCACCAGAGTATTGTAACTTGTGATAATGGTATAAATTCAGTTGAATTAACAGTTACAAAACTAAGTTAATACTACTCCCTCACATGCAGATGCTATTTCAGCATCTTTTTTTATTGAATACCTTTTTTCGATTCCTATCGTCTCTCTTATAGAATGTAATCTTTCAGTGTACTTTTCTATTAATCTAATAAACATAAAAAAGTGCCGAGCCCTTTTATCACAAAATCTCGGCACTTTACATATCAAAACCTATTCATTCCTTCTTACTTCTCTACATAAACTGACTTAACAATCGTACGATTATAAGGTTGTCCTTCTTTATTCATCCCTTTTATATCCATCGTAACGTTATATACTCCTGGTTGCTTTATACCTTTTAGAGCACCTGTAAATGTATTTGTATTAACATTTTGTGATTCATTAAATTCAGATACTAACTTCCCTTCTTTATTAACGACTCTTACTGTTACTGTAATATCACCTTTCATTTCAGGTGCTGTAGGTGATTTTTTAAGTTTATACTCTGATTTATTTGCTTTTACTTTTGATGGCATTTGAAGAACAAATGGCGCATTATTTTTGTAATCGCTTACAACTAAGTATGCATCTTTTGACTGCTTCGCCATCATTTTAACTTTCCATTCTCCTGCTTCCATTTTATCAAATTTAAAAGTTCTAATTGTCGCCCCATTGAAGAAAGATTCACCTTCACCAGTAGTTATAACGCTATCTTTGTTTGTATACACTTTTCCTTTTGGAGAAATCATCTGTACTTCTACATCCGAAGAAGCAGTTAATATTGAGACAATCCCCTCTGCTTTTTTATCAACCGCAACATTTTGTTCTATCCACTGATTTTGCGGTAATTCCCCTCCTATAAGATTTTGATTAGAAGTTGTATTTAATTGTTCTACCTTTTCATCAGAACTATAATTCGGTGCTACTAAAGCTGGCACGCCTACATTTGCAGTACGTAAATATGGTTCGATTCGTGCGAAAACGGCTGACCCTTTGCGTATATTGTCATGATCAAATCTAGAATCTGTAAACAAATGAGTTCCATACGGTAACCTAGCACTCCATTCATTTACCAGTCCATCATTGGAACCGTACGATGACAAATATAGCCCGCCCATAGATAACGCAGAAAATACTGGCCCCCAGCTTGTCCCAGTAGCTGTATAGTAACGGTTTAATTTAACTGCTGGATTGTTATCTATTGTTGAACGAAATTTTGCCATTTCTCCTATTTGTAACGAATACGTACCATCATCTTTTTGACCTAATATAGAAGCAAGCCATCCTGCCCACCAGCTATATGATAAATCTGCTAAATTTGATCCGTAATGCGGGGTAGCCAATGTAATAACATTTCCAACAAATCGATTCGCTCCATATCCAACGAGCGCTGCTTGTGTATCGATACCACCTTTACTATGCGCTACAATATTTACTTTTTTACCGAAATGATTATACATTTCTTCTAGTTTTTGTGCTAGTAATTTTCCGTTGTCCCACTGACTAGCCGATCCTTTCCCTGCAGCATCATATAATTGTATAAATGCTGTTTGATAACCTGCTTTCAACGCATAGTCATACATATCATTTATATCGTGATACACTGTCTTTCCATACCAACTATCGGCATTACCATTCCTTCCTTGTACAAAGAGAATTGGAGGTTTATTCTCATCATAATTAGCTGGTTTTTGACCTAAAAACCATTCACCAGGTGTAAACACTTCTGTATCCGGAAATCCCGTTTTAAGCTCTTTTACTCCCTCAGCTTCTACCTTTGTACTAACAACCATTGGAGTCATAATAAAAAACGCGAGAAGTAGTATCATACACCTTTTCAAAATCCTCATTAACATTCCCCCTTTTTTGAAAGGAAGCACTAATTTTACTCTAGTTTATTTTTGTAAATACAATAAATAGTAACTGTCCTTTCTTATGAAATGTTATTCTCTCATCATTTACTCATTCCTTTTCTCAGTAAGTACATAAAAATTTTCTCAATACATTTCTCTACTATAAAAAGCTGCGTATAAAAGGTCTTATTCATAACCTTTTATACGCAGCTTCTTTATTATAAATCAATGATATACTCATCATCATATTTATCGTATTGTAACCCTGCCCCTATTTTGGATTCCGTAACTTGATCTATTAAAAACGGTGCATATTCCATTTTGCTAGTTGCAATTTCAATTCCATATTTTTTCGTTAAGTGAGCTAATTCTATTAAAAACCATTCTCTTCGCAATGCTACTGGAATATCAAATGTTCGTCTTTTCATATATAATAGCACCTCTTTTATTTTCGTAACTTAAAAGAATATCACTGGATACATTGATTAAAACTATCGTTCATCACTAACAACCAATGAAACATTATAGTATATGCATGTCCATTTTAAATGTGCTATTACAAAAACAATATTTAAGTTTACATAATTATATTATGTAAAAGAAGGAGATGTAGGATCTTATCCCTTCCCCTTCTTCTATAGAGATTTAAATTAAGAACATCTCGGTACACCTAAAGCTAAAAATAAACTGGCTATTCCTGCTGTAATTAGTACTTTCAACGTAATAACATCATCCACTTTAGTTGCTAAAAAGTAATAGGAATTATATCTATTTTTCCTTATATGAAATACAAATGTTTTTATATCTATTAATAACATTAATTTTCTAAATTTATATTAAACGTGTATTATCCAATACATTCCTATATAATCAATAGAGAAAATCTTACAAATGGAGGTATGAAAATGGCTATTTTGAGTAATATTGGCGTAGCTTTATTTTTAATTGCTATCATTCTTTTAATCTTATGTATCATTTCATTCTTTAAGAAAAATGGAAAAGCAAAACAATATGGGCGTCCTACAGTTATTCTTTTTATGATTTCAATTATGTTAATAATGACCGGCACAACAAAATCGGAACACCCAGTCGCCGAGTTTTTTTCTACTTTAAGTTTCATTCTATTTATTTTCTTCCTTGTTCTTGCAATATTATCTGTTATTAAGAAAACAGGTGTAGCAAAAAAACAATTTATAATTACAGCTGTATTATTTGTCCTTTTTGTTACGTTCTCAAGTATTTCAGCCCCTTCTCCTGAAAAAACAACAGCAACTAGCCAAAAAGTTGCCTCAAACAATGAAGAACAAAAAGATAACGAAAAGAAAAAAGAACTAGAAAAGAAAGAAGCGGACGAAAAAACTCGTAAGCAAGAAGACGAAAAACGCCAAGCCGATGAACAAGCTCGTAAGCAAGAAGATGAGAAACGCCAAGCCGATGAACAAGCTCGTAAACAACAAGAAGAACAGAAACGCCTGGCTGATGAACAAGCTCGTAAACAACAAGAGGAACAGAAACGTCAGGCTGATGAACAAGTTCGTAAACAACAAGAGGAACAGAAACGTCAGGCTGATGAACAAGCTCGTAAAAAGCAAGAAGAACAGAAACGTCAGGCTGATGAACAAGCTCGTAAACAACAAGAAGAGCAGAAACGTCAGGCTGATGAACAAGCTCGTAAACAACAAGAAGAGCAGCAAAAAGCACAGCAAGCTCAAACACAACCAGCTGCGGGAAATACTAGTAATGCATACTACCAAAATTGTGATGCAGTTAGAGCTGCCGGCAAAGCTCCTTTATATAAAGATCAACCAGGATATAACCGTAAACTAGATAAAGACGGCGATGGAGTTGCATGCGAAAAATAGTAATAAAAAAGAAGCTTAGTAGAAGCTTCTTTTTTATTACTGTAATGTCTTACATTTAATACCTCTTCCCCTTTTTTCAGATGCGTTCTTAAATAAATTTCATATTATTATTCTCAAAAATGACACATAATAAGTGATTTATATCACCACACTCATTTTAATTTATTGCTATTCTTGGTTTAGTTATCACATTAAACTTTATGGAGGCATTCATATGGAACATACATTTACTGAAACTTCTATTGTCGGTGAGATTGTTACACAATTTCCGAAAGCTAGTGATCTTTTTAAATCATATAGAATAGACTTTTGTTGTGGTGGTAATAAACCACTTATTGATGCAATTAATGAAAGAAAATTATCAGCATCAGAGGTAATCACAGAGTTAAATACGCTTTATCATAAAACGAAACTATTAAACGAATCTGAAATTGATTGGAAAAATGCTTCTTATCGTGAATTGATTGTTTATGTTATAAATAAGCATCATCGTTATTTAAATGAAGAGTTGCCGCAATTAAGTCCTTATGTGACGAAAGTGTTACGTGTCCATGGAGCAAGTCAGCCTCATTTAGCTCAAATTCATAAGCTATTTCATGAACTAAAGATGGAACTCGAACAGCATTTAATTAAAGAAGAAACGGAAGATTTCCCATTAATTTTAGAATTCGAACAAAATCCAACTGATGAAAACTATGCAAAATTACGTAAAGTAGTAGATGAGTTGGAAAATGAGCATAACCACGCCGGTAATATTATTAAAGAACTTCGTAAAGTGACAAATGACTTTACTCCTCCAGAAGGAGCTTGCGGTACTTATCGCCTTGTTTACCAACGCCTTGAAGCTCTAGAATCTGATTTATTTGAGCATATTCATTTAGAAAATAACATTTTATTTCCGCGTGCAATTACGAAAGCATAAATAAAAAGCAGGACATGAGTATACATGCTTATGCCCTGCTTTTTCATTGTGTAAAAAATATTCAAACTCCACATAACCAAATATCCTTTCCACTTCTCCCTTCACATACATCCGAATTTAAACAATTTGTGAATCATTATAAAAATGTGATAAATATCACATCTCCCCCTTTTTTGATTTTCTATAATGGAAATATAATTATTTGCTCAACATTTCACATAAAAGGGGAAATGAATATGAAAAAACGCTTAGTTATGATCGGAAATGGTATGGCTGGAATACGCTGTATGGAAGAAATATTAAAACATGATAGTGATTTATATGAAATTACTATTTTTGGAGATGAACCGCATCCAAACTACAATCGCATTATGCTCTCTCATGTTCTACAAGGTAAAACAAATATGCAAGATATCATTATGAATGAATATAGTTGGTACGCAGAAAATGGAATAACTTTATATACAAACGAAAGAGTTCAAAGTATTAACCGAGAAGAAAAAGTCCTTGTCACAGAAACAAATCGTACTCTTACATATGACAAACTCATTATCGCAACAGGTTCTAGCGCTTTTATTTTGCCTGTTGAAGGCTCTATCCTTCCTGGTGTAACAGGATTTCGAACAATTGAAGATACACAATTTATGATTAATACTGCTAAAGATAAGAAAAAGGCCGTTGTCATTGGTGGTGGATTACTTGGTTTAGAAGCCGCAAGAGGTCTTATTGACTTAGGAATGGACGTATATGTTGTTCATTTAATGCCGAGCTTAATGGAGCAACAGTTAGATGCTAAAGCAGCTTCCTTACTACGTGAAGATTTAGAAGCGCAAGGCATGAAATTCCTCATGGAAAAGAAAACTGTAAAAATTCTTGGTACAGACCATGTTGAGGGTATTCAATTTGAAGATGGTGAAGTTGTAGACTGTGATTTAATCGTAATGGCTGTTGGAATACGTCCGAATACTCAAATAGCAAAAGATGCTGGTTTACTTGTAAATCGCGGCATTGTAGTCAATGACTATATGCTAACAAATGATGAATCCATTTATGCAGTTGGAGAATGTGCGGAACATGACGGTATCGCATATGGACTTGTTGCCCCCCTTTATGAACAAGGTGCAATATTAGCAAAACATATAACGAATTTACAAACTGATGGATATGCGGGCAGTATCGTCGGTACACAATTAAAAGTCGCAGGTTGTGACTTATTCTCTGCTGGCCAAATTTATGAAGATGATCAAACGAAAGCAATATCAATCTTTGATGAATGTAAACGTTCCTATAAAAAAGTATTAATTCGTGACAATAAAGTCGTTGGTATCGTTTTATACGGTGATACCGCTGATGGTACACGCCTCTTTAGCATGTTAAAGAAAGAAGAAGATATACAAGAATATACAGCCGCTTCCCTTCTTCACAAGGCTGGTGAAGAAAGTGAACTTAACGTTGCTACAATGAGTGCCGATGACACTATTTGCGGATGTAATGGCGTTACGAAAGGTACAATCGTTCATGCCATTTTAGAACAAGAGTTAACTACTTTTGAAGAAGTTAAAGGCTGTACGAAAGCCGCAGGGTCTTGTGGTAAATGTCGTCCGCTTGTGGAACAGGTTTTATCTCATACACTTGGAGATGCATTTGATGCCTCAGCACAGTCTGCCGGTATGTGTGGATGTACAACTTTATCACGTGATGAAGTCGTAGCGGCGATTCATGAGAAAGGTTTAAAATCACCAAAAGAAGTACGAAATGTTCTTGGTTTTGCACATGAAGATGGCTGTTCGAAGTGTCGTCCTGCTTTAAATTACTATTTACGTATGGCGATTCCAGAAGAATATGCAGATGATAAATCATCCCGTTACGTTAATGAAAGAATGAATGGTAACATCCAGCATGATGGTACATTTTCTGTTATTCCACGTATGTACGGAGGCGTTACAACAGCAGATGATTTAATGAAAATCGCTGAAGTTGCGAAAAAATATGATGTTCCTCTTGTGAAAATTACAGGTGCAAGCCGAATCGGCTTATATGGTGTTAAGAAACAAGATTTACCTAACGTATGGTCTGACTTAAATATGACTTCTGGATATGCGTATTCAAAATCCCTTCGTAATGTAAAATCATGTGTTGGTTCTCGCTTCTGTCGTTTCGGAACGAAAGATTCATTAGGACTTGGTATGCTACTTGAACAATCATTAGAAATGGTAGATACACCTCATAAAATGAAGATGGGTGTAACGGGTTGTCCACGTAACTGTGCTGAAGTACTTACAAAAGATTTTGGTGTTGTTTGTGTCGAAAATGGATATCAACTGTATATCGGCGGAAATGGTGGTACGGAAGTACGTGAAGCTGATTTTGTAATGATTGTCCCTACTGAAGACGATGTCCTTCACATCGCTACAGCTTACATGCAATATTATCGTGAAACTGGTATTTACGGAGAACGCACTGCCTACTGGACAGAACGATTAGGCTTCGATCACATAAAAGAAATACTACAAGATACAAGTATGGTCACTATGCTAAATGAACGTTTCCAAACAGCTCGTAGTACATATACGGAAGCATGGGGACAAGCACTAGAAACGAAATCATTAAAAGCGATGTATGAAGTAGAAACTGTAAAATAAGGAGCGTGCACTATATGTTACAAACGAAAGAAAAAATAAAAATTATGCGTGCAGAAGACCTTCCTATTCAAATTGGGAAAGAGGTGCAAATGAAAGGTATGTCTATCGCCCTATTCCGTCTCTCAAATGGCGATATTCGAGCTGTAGAAAATCGTTGCCCCCATAAAAATGGACCGTTAGCGGAAGGTATTGTATCTGGAGAATTCGTCTTTTGCCCACTACATGATTGGAAAATTTCATTACTAACAGGTGAAGTTCAAAAACCTGATGATGGTTGTATTCAAACTTACGAAGTAGAAGTAATTGACGGTGATATTTATATATACATGTAACTTACAAAAGGAAGCCTCCCCTGGCTTCCTTTTAAATAAAAATAGACGAGGTGCGAATATGAACGGATATGTATATTTAGTTGGTGCAGGACCAGGTGATGAAGGGCTTATTACTAAAAAAGCGATAGATTGCTTAAAGCGTGCAGATATTGTCTTATATGACCGCTTATTGAACCCTACTTTTCTTAACTATACAAAGCAAACTTGTGAACTTATTTATTGCGGTAAAATGCCGAAAAATCATACTATGCGACAAGAAATGATTAATGCCCATCTCCTTCAATTTGCGAAAGAAGGAAAAACCGTTGTCCGCTTAAAGGGCGGGGATCCATCTATTTTTGGCCGTGTTGGTGAAGAAGCAGAAACTTTAGCAGCAGCGAATGTTCCATATGAAATCGTACCAGGTATTACATCTAGCATCGCCGCTAGTAGCTATGCAGGTATCCCCCTCACCCACCGTAACTACAGTAATAGCGTGACTTTACTAACTGGACATGCAAAAGGTCCTTTAACCAATCATGGAAAATATAATTCATCCCACAATAGCGACACGATCGCCTACTACATGGGTATAAAAAACTTACCTACAATTTGTGAAAGCTTACTACAATCAGGAAAAAAAGAAGATACGCCTGTAGCAGTCATTGAATGGGGCACAACGGGAAAGCAGCGTGTTGTCACAGGTACACTAGCAACCATTGTTCATATCGTCAAAAACGAAAATATTTCTAATCCTTCTATGACGATTGTTGGTGATGTCGTTTCCTTGCGTAACCAAATCGCTTGGAAAGAATGTAAACCATTGCACAGTAAAAAAGTATTATTTTCAGCTGCCACAAATAAAGAAAGTTCAATAAAACAAATGTTACAAGAATGCGGTGCAGAAATATATCAAATTCCAACTTTCAAAAAGAAAGAATACACACTAACCTCTGAACAAATCAATGAGATTTTTAGCGTTGATCGCCTTGTATTTTGTTCAGCTGAAAGTGTAGAAATCTTGATGCAGTCATGTAGTAAGCACGATAAAGATATTCGTTCCTTACAGGCAGAACTGCAGTATATGAACGGTGTCACTCAAGAAAAGCTGATGCAATACGGACTTTTAAGTAAGCAGGCAAAGTTCTCTTCCGATACAACTGTTTATTTAGGCCGGAACATGAATCGAATTGCTTTCATTCAAGGAAAAATTGGTGCAGGCTCCTATATGATGACTCATGAGTATATAATTGATCATCGATTCGATGAAATTCATTCTCGTATGCTTTCTGAATTCTCATGGGATAGCATTGTATTTGAAGGCCGTGCTTCAATTGATACGTTTCTATCAGAAGTAAAACGCCTTGGCTTTACCGATATTCTTACTCTTCCCTTCTCGTATACAGACGTTCCAACTTT
Source organism: Bacillus cereus group sp. BfR-BA-01383 (assembly GCF_022663495.1). Lineage (NCBI taxonomy): Bacteria > Bacillati > Bacillota > Bacilli > Caryophanales > Bacillaceae > Bacillus > Bacillus cereus group sp. BfR-BA-01383. Next base: position 133,119 of record NZ_JAKUFP010000005.1, on the reverse strand, counting down.
ACAATATGCGAATAAAGTCGGGTTTCATAACGTAGATCATCATTTACAAGAAATTATTATGAAGAAAGACATGGTGAGACAATGAAAGGAATTGTATATGTTGGACACGGGAGCCGACTACAAGAAGGTAACGAACAATTCATTCACTTTATTCAATCTGTTATGAAAGAACGTAACGAAAGAATTCAAAAAATAGCTTTTCTAGAACTAACAACACCTACTATTCAGGATGCAGTTATAGAAACAATAATAGAAGGAGCAACTGAAATAATAATTGTACCTGTTTTATTATTTGCGGCAGCTCACTATAAACGTGATATTCCTTTTGAAATAGAGCAAATGCAAAAGAAATATCCACATATAACATTTTCAGTTGCCCCACCTTTTAGTACGCATCCACATATGGTTGAACTTGTAGTGAAAAGAATACGTGAAACTATGCCGATGCAAAGAAGTAGCGTTTTACTCGTAGGACGAGGTAGCAGTGATCCTCAGCCTATTTATGAGTTACAACAAATCGGAGAAGCTGTCGAGCAGAAACTCGGTATGTCGGTACATTGTTCCTTTTTAACGAAAGGAACGCCCTCTTTTACTGCTGAACTCAAGACTATAACATCGACTGCGTCCCATGTATACGTCATGCCGTACCTTCTCTTTACCGGATTGTTGCTTCAAAAAATTAAGTTACATACAAAAAAATATGATCACGTTACGACTTGTAACTGCCTTCAGTTTGATACATATATGAAATTAACATTATTAGAACGAATGGAGGAATGTGTGTATGTATAACATGTACCCTCTTATGTTTAATCTACATAATAAAGTGGTCGTTATCATTGGTGGAGGTAAAATCGCATATCGAAAAGCGTCTGGATTAAAAGATACAGGCGCTTTTGTCACCGTTATTAGCCCAGAAATTTGCGAGGAAATGAAGGAACTTCCTTATATTAATTGGAAGCAAAAAACTTTTTCTAATGATGATATTAAAGATGCTCACCTTATTTATGCAGCTACAAATCAACATGATGTAAATATGATGGTCAAACAGGCCTCCCATGATTTTCAATGGGTTAACGTTGTAAGTGATGGTACAGAATCATCGTTTCACACACCAGGTGTCATACGCAATGGTGAATATGTTGTAACGATTTCAACTTCAGGTAAAGATCCATCGTTTACAAAGCGTATGAAACAAGAATTATCATCTGTCCTCCCTAAACTTATAAAAAAACTTTCTCGTACTCAGAAATTATAATCTATCTCTTAACTAAAATAGTAATTAACTTTGGACAAACGTTTTTTAAAGGCGTTTGTTCTTATTATTACTATACAAGTAAAATATCGTTATCCATAGAACGATATTGATATAACAATTCATTTTCTCTCGTGTTCAAGTATAAAAAAGGATGCCTCTATTAGGCACCCTTTTTTCTCTATTAATTATTCTTTAACATCACTAACAGCTTCTCTTGGCTATACATCCACACTGTAATGATTAAACAAGCAAGTGCGACTTCTGATAATGCCATAAATCCAATTGCATAATGACCTGTCAGTTGGAATAGTAATGTTAAAATTAATGGCGGGAAGAACCCTCCTAGTCCGCCTAAAGCTGAAACGAGTCCATTTACAATACCAGCTTGTTCAGAGAAGTACATTGGAACGAGTTTGAAGATTGTACCATTTCCAATCCCTGCACAAAATGCGACTAGTAGGCAACCAAATGTATACACATTCATACTAGGCATAAATGATAAAATAATACCTGAAAGTGTTAAACCGATAAATACGAAGATTAATATTTTAAATGGATTAAACTTATCACCGAGCCAACCACCAATCGGGCGCATAATTGTTGCGAGTACGATGAATCCTGCTGTCCGCATACCTGCATCTACTTTCTCTAATCCGAAGTGAGATACTAAAAAGTTTGGTAAGTATACTGTAAATGCGACAAATGATCCGAATGTTAAAAAGTAAAAGATACATAAAAACCAAAGTTTTTCATTTTTATATACACCTTTTATTTGTTCCATTAATGGTGTATTCACCTTTTTCTCCTTACGATCGCCTAATAAAAAGTTCATAAGTGCAAACGCTACAAGTAAAACTAAATAACACTGTACTGTCGTTCTCCAGCCAACTGAAGTTGCAATAACAGGTGCTAAGAACGAAGTAATTGCTGTTCCGGCGTTACCGACACCGTAAATACCATTTACAAAACCGTGACTCTCTTTCGGAAAGTATTTTGGTAAAGAAGTTACACCTACGGAGAATACGGCCCCGCCGATTCCGACAAATAATCCACCAATAATTAAATCCATCATAGAATTGGCAACACTAATATAAAAGACAGGAAATAATAATAGAATAAAACTAATAAAGAATAATTTTCTTGCTCCGAAACGATTTGTCCAATAACCAATCGGAATGCGAAGAACAGAACCTAATATAACCGGTACTGCTGTTACCATAGAAATTTGTCCCGCAGTTAATGGGATATCAACTTTAATATAGGGCATTAATGATGATAAAATAACCCACACCATAAAACCGATAACTAGATTGGAAGTTTGTAAACTTAATTGAAAATTAGGACTTTTCATCCTGTTCCCTCCTATGTATGCATAGTTATATTCATTCCCTCCAGCCTAATCACGTCCTTACATGATTAGGCTGAAAAGAATCAACCACCACTTACTGGCGGAATCATTGCTGCGACATCACCAGTTTGAATGATGTCATCCTCATTTGCATACTCTTCATTTATAGCGACCATTATCTCACTTGAAATCGCTACGTTGTATTTCTTAATAAGAACTTCCTTTAGTTCAGCAACTATAATATTTTCACAATCTATATGTAATGCTGGCTTACTTGCTTCTTCTTGTAAATGTGCAAATAATAGTACTTCAATCATGTTCTCATCTCCTTTTCAGGCTCGCCATTTACATATGCTACTTTCTCTAACTGATCACCTATCCATGACTCACCATCTTCCCAAAACTCTTTCTTCCAAATCGGAACAACTTGTTTTATGCGTTCCATAATATACTCATTCGCTTCATAAGCTGCTTTCCGATGTGGTGTAGCAACAGCGACAACAACAGCCAAATCAGAAATTTGTAATGTACCAATGCGATGTGTAATTGCCACATATGTCCCAGGCCACTTCTCTTCTACTTCGGCACCAATTTTCTCAAGCTGTTTTTCCGCCATTGTTTTATAAGCTACATACTCTAAATAAAGCGTGCGACGTCCTTTCGTAAATTCTCTGACAGTACCAATGAAAGTAGTAACCGCACCACACTCACGCCGAATTACTTTACTTGTAACAATTTCAATTGAAATTGGTGTATCAATTACTTCATAATACGTATGTGTCATCTTGCACCTCTTATCTTTGTATAAATCATAATCCACTTAGAAGCCACCAATCTATTTTTCTATTACTTGTACGATCGAAGCGGTTCTTCCCATGGCCACTCGCTTCCTACATTTGATTCTAATAACAGTACCGAAACAGTTATTCCTGCTTTAAATCCTCTCGTTCCTCCCGGCAGGACGATAAATGAATTCGCTTCTGCAAGTGAAGAAATTGAACTAGATTTATCTAAGCCAACTGGTGTAACTTGCAATTGGCCATCTACAATTTCAACTCTCCCTCTTACAAAACGAGCAAATGGGTTTGCTTTCGGAAAGTCTTTCTGTAAAATCGCCTCTGCACGATATACGTGTGGATCTTTCCTATGCAAATATGTTTGAATGACTGGTCGAACAAATAATTCACAACCGACATAACAAGCAGAAGGATTACCCGATAGTCCAAATAATAATTTTCCTTCTAACTCAGCTACAGTTGTCACACTTCCTGGTCGCATTGCTATTTTATTAAAAAGTACATTAGCTTGTAATTCCCCATAAATAGCCGGTAAATAATCGTAGTCTCCTACTGAAACGCCACCAGTTGTAATTAAAATATCGACTTCTTTCATCGCTTTTTTTACAGTGTTATAACACGTCTCCAAATCGTCGGCGAATTGTCCATAATACTGTACAACTCCGCCCACTCGTTCAATTTGAGCAGCTATCATATAGGAGTTACTATTTCGAATCTTCCCTTCTTTCAGTTGTTCATGTACTTCCAGCAGTTCACTTCCTGTCGTTACAATTCCAATAACCGGCTGCCTTACAACATGTACGGAACTATAACCAAATGTAGCAAGAAGCGCCGCTACTCCAGGGTTAATAGAAGTCCCTTTTTTCACAAGTATGGCATTTTGTTTTACATCTTCTCCTTTAAAAGAAATGTTATCACCAGCAGCGAAAGGTCGTTTTAATTTCATATAGGTCTTTTCGTTTTCTTCAAATCCTTCCGTTAGTTCTAACATAACAACGGCATTACAACCCGCTGGAATCTCGGCTCCTGTCATAATACGTACAGCCTGAAATGCTTTCACTTCTTTTGTAAAAACAAAACCTGCTCCGACTTCACCAATCACTTCGAACTGAATTGGATTACTGCTACTTGCTTCTTTTGTATCTTCCGCTCGAATCGCAAATCCATCGTACGGAGAGCGATCAAAATGCGGGACATCATGATTTGCAACAACATCTTCTCCAAGGATTCTTCCGTAACTGTCTATAAGAGAAACCTTTTCAGTTTCACCTTCTTGAGCATACTCCATTCCACGTGCGACTGCTTCTGCCACTGGAATTGGATTACGTTTTAATAACATTCTTTTTTCACCTCGTTTTGAGAAAGAAAAACTCTCATTCTATTTACCCTATATATTTTGCATATAATCGTTTTGCTATTTTCATATCATTTGTCCCATGAATGAATGCCCTACCGTCTGTAAATAAAACAAAACGATATTCATCAACAAGAAACGATAATAAATATGGTGTTTTTTTGACGTCCAAACTTTTTTGTAAGCGCTTTTGAATTTCTTCTAAATGAAGAACTCGCTTTATCCCTGAACGGATTTGAACTGTATTCCGTCCGCATAACACTTCAGTTTTCATCTGTGATTCAAATGTTAAACTTGGATACTTGCGTACATTGCCACAAGATGGACATGTGCTTTTCTTCTGTCTATTTACCTTTAATGAGAGATATTGATTGTTCCAAATATCAAATGATAACATTGTTCCTCTTAGCGACTGATAGTCATCCACCAATATTTTCATCGCTTCTGTTACTTGGTGAGCAACGACCATTTGTACAGCTGGCTGAATGATTCCTGCTGTATCGCATGTTGCACCGTTCGTAGGATGATCCATTAGGCAGCGAAAACACGGTGTTTTCCCCGGAAGAATTGTATACGTTACACCGTAACTTCCAATGCAACCACCGTATATCCAAGGTATATTTTCTTTTTGTGAAATGTCATTTATAAGTAGGCGCGTATCAAAGTTGTCAGTCGCATCTAATATGAGATTCACTTCTTTTGTTAACTCTTCCATTTCTTGCATTGTAACATCCGTTACAACAGGTACAATTTCTACTTCAGAATTAATCTTTCTTAAATGTTCTGCCGCTGCAATTGCTTTTGGTTTGCACCGCTGTGCATCTTCTTCTGTATATAACTGTTGCCGCTGTAAATTGCTCCATTCGACGTAGTCACGGTCAGCAATTGTCAATTTCCCAATTCCCATCCTAACGAGCGCTTCTGCATTTGCAGCGCCAAGTGCACCTGCACCGATTAAGAGCACATGCTTTTCTCTTATTTTTCTTTGACCCATTTCACCAATTCCAGAAAATAATACTTGTCTTGAATAACGCTCATGCATATTGAATCCTCCTTTCGTTAGCCACCAATGTAAGACATTTCTACTTTTGGACGTTTATTTGTACTTTCAGCCGTTCTTTCATCTGAATATCGGTCTTTTCTATACGCCCATGTATGTTGTAGAATTTTTAATAGTGATGCATCAGAAATATCTTCTCGAAGAAGCGTTCGCAAATCCGTTCCTTTCGTTCCAAATAGGCACGTAAAAAACTTACCGTCTGCCGAAATGCGAGCTCTCGTACAAGAAGAACAAAATGACTCAGAAACAGAAGTAATAAATCCAACTTCTGCATTGCTCCCTACATATCGATACACTTTCGCAACTTCTCCAAAGTAACGAGGCTTAACAGGCTCAATCGGATATACACGATTAATTTTCTCTATTAATTGTTCCTTCGTAATGACTTGTTCAAAGTTCCATCCGTTCGTACTGCCCACATCCATAAACTCGATAAAACGGAGCTGAATTTCTTGTTCTTTAAAATAACGAGCCATAAGAAGAATTTGACTATCATTCATCCCTTTTTTTACAACCATATTTACCTTTACTTCTAATCCAGCTGCCTTCGCTGCTTCAATTCCTTTCAATACAGGTTTTGTGCTTACATTTCGTCCATTAATTTTTTGAAAGACATGATCCTCTATCGCATCTAAACTAATATTTACACGTTTTAATCCCGCTTCTTTTAATAGCTTTGCTTGTTTTGCTAAATGAATACCGTTTGTTGTGAGTCCAATATCCGTTAAACCTTCTAACTTTGCAAGCCTTGCAATTAACTTCGGTAAATCTTTACGCAATAAAGGTTCACCACCAGTAAGCCTAATTTTATTGACTCCCATACTTATAAATAATCTCGCTAATCTTTCTATCTCATCAAACGTTAATAAAAACTCTTCCTGTAAAAAAGCGTAATCAGGTCCGAACACTTCAGCCGGCATACAGTATGTGCACCTAAAATTACAACGATCAATAACTGAAATACGTAAATCTTGAAGTGGCCGCTCTAACGAATCTCTCATCTTCTCGTACATCTATATCCCTTCTTTTCTACTCAAATCCTTAGTAAGTTTCATATTTTGTATTTGCTTTCATTATAAAAAAGAAGCTACATATTCAATGTGACTTTTCTCACATTACTTTCCCCATTCAAAAATTCTTCACGAATCCGTTCGAATTTTGTTCACATCTCCAGCCCTATTCCATACGGTCATTGAAATTTCACTTTTTTCCAAAAATATCTCTTGCATTTTCATCATACTTACATTCAAAATAGGAGATGTATTGCTTATAAGAAGAAAGGTGATCGCTGTGGCAAACAGTATGACATTATCTCAAGATTTAAAAGAATTACTTGCATCTGTTGAATATAAAATGCAAATAAAAAAAGGAAGTTTTATTTTTCAAGAAGGTATGGAAGCAACAGACCTCTATATCATTCACTCAGGAAAAGTACAAATTAGTAAACTAAGTGCTGACGGGCAAGAATTAACACTTCGTATTTGTTCAGAATATGACATTATTGGAGAATTAACATTGTTCACTGACAATGCGAAGTATTTATTAAATTCAAAATGCCTTGAAGATGTTGAAGTAGGAGTTATAAAGCGTGAAGCCTTAGAAAAAGCATTACTCCAAAAACCAGCTCTTGTATTTGAATTTATGAAATGGATTAGTGAACATTTAAGAAGAATGCAAACAAAGTTCCGAGATTTAGTATTACACGGCAAAAAAGGTGCCCTGTATTCTACTCTCATTCGAATGACAAATAGTTACGGTGTGTTAAAAGAAAATGGGATTCTCATCGATTTACCATTAACGAATCAAGAACTTGCGAATTTCTGTGCAACTTCACGTGAAAGTGTAAATCGGATGTTAAATGAATTAAAAAAGCAAGGTACAATTTCTATTCATAAAGGAAAAATTACAATTCACGATTTACAATTTTTAAAATGTGAAATTGCTTGTGAAGATTGCTCTGCCTCTATTTGTAGCATTGAGTAGCATCTAATATAGATGCTACTCTTTTTTCATAGACACAATTATCTCCTATATAAAAAGACGAGGCCTTCCATTAGACCTCGTTTCATGTTAGTTGCTAGCTCTTATTCGTTTACAGCGGATTTATTTTTTCAATTCATTAGGAATACGTCTTCTGTAAATTACATAACTGCGACTTACATATTTAATTGGGGCACTAAATACATGTACAAGTCTTGTAAATGGCCATACTGCGAAAAGCCCCATCGCTGCAATAATATGAAATTTAAACCAAACAGGTACTTCCATCATATATTCAACTTTCGGTTGGAAAATAAAGAGACTTCGGAACCAAGGACCAATCGTTGTACGATAATCAAACCCTTTTGAGTCGATATTTAAAAACGTTGAGGAAAGTCCTGCTAGCATAACGATAAGTAATAAAATAAGCGCAATATAATCTCCCGTTGTACTCGTTGCAATGATGCGTTTTACTGTTACACGGCGATACGTTAATATAATTAAACCGATGATAGAAGCAACACCTGCCGGAAGTCCGAAACTAATTGCTACTATATGATACATATGCTCTGTAATACCTATTGAACGGTATACGGACTCTGGAATTAAAATCCCCATAACATGACCACCAATGACGAACATTATCCCAAAGTGGAATAACAGACTTCCGATTCGGAGCATTTTCTTCTCTAATAGTTCACTAGATTTTGATGTCCATCCAAATTGATCATAGTTGTATCTGAAAATATGTCCACCGATAAAGATTGCAAAAATGATATAAGGAAACAACACCCATAGAAATTGATCCATCATTTTGACAACTCTCCTTTCTAATTTGTCTGTACACCCCATGCATCGATAGCGAAGAGAACAGCTGCAAGAATTGGTTCATACATACTATTTGCGTCTTTTAATTGAACGTGCAATGCTTGTATATTTTCCTTGTATTTACTCATAATTGGTTCACTATCTTGCTCATTTGCATTTGCAAAAAACTCAAGTAATAGCGGTAAATAATCCGGTAGTTCTTTATCTGTTACTTCAAAACCAGATTTTTTATAATGCTGTTTTAACTCTAATAATTCAATACCTCTTTCTCTTTGTTCACCGGTGTTCATATAAGTTAAATACATATTTGTCTTTTTACCAAAATCGAATGTATATACGTAACAATCAATTAATTGATCATTCGTTTTATCTAGTGCTTGTTTAATAAATGCTGTAAGTGCTGCTTTAACGTCTTCCTGTTCAATCGCTTCAATCTCTTCTTGTAATTCAGTTAAAGCTTCTCCCCACCCAAGTTCCAGATAGGAGAGAAGAAAAGAAGAACAAGAAAAAGCAGTTTGTAAACTTTGTTTCATGATTTTCTGCCCCCTTTATTTAAGAAATTGTCATACAAGAGCCTGGGCCACCTGTGAAGGAAAGGCCACAGCTTCCTTGTTCGCTATATAAATCTGCAACTTGTTCGCGGTGAGAAGTCGGGATGACGAAGCGATCTTTATATTTTGCGATAGCAAGAAGACGATACATATCTTCTACATCTTGTTTCGTTAAACCAAGTTCTTTTAATACTGCTTCATTTGGTTCTTTATTAATTTGCAGTGCTCTCATATGTGTTCGCATGACAGCCATTTTTTTCAATGTAAGACGAATATGTGATTCATCTCCTGCAGTGAGTAAATTCGCTAAATATTGAATGGGAATACGCATATTATCAATAGCAGGAAAAATCTCTTCTGCTTGCCAGTTACTTCCTTTCCCTTCCACCATATTCATAATTGGGCTAAGCGGTGGAATATACCAAACCATTGGCATTGTACGGTACTCTGGATGAAGAGGTAGAGCGATTTTCCAATCGATAATCATTTTATAGATTGGCGACTCTTGTGCCGCTTTAATCCATTCTTCAGGAATGCCTTGTTTTTTCGCTTCCGCTGCTACTTCTGGATCATTTGGATCTAGGAAAACAGTAAGCTGAGATTCATATAAATCTTTTTCATTTTCAACAGAAGCCGCTTCTTTTACTTTGTCAGCGTCATATAGCATTACCCCAATATATCGAATACGTCCTACACATGTCTCAGAACAAATTGTTGGCATACCAGCTTCAATACGTGGGAAACACATTGTGCATTTTTCAGCTTTATTTGTTTGCCAATTAAAATACACTTTTTTATACGGACAAGACGATACACAAAATCTCCAGGCACGACATGCATTTTGATCCACAAGTACAATCCCATCTTCTTCACGTTTATACATCGCACCAGATGGACAAGACGATACGCAAGATGGATTCATACAATGTTCGCATATACGTGGTAAATACATCATAAAGACATTTTCAAAATCCGTTTTAATTTCTTCTTCCATTTTCTTTACGTTCGGATCTTGTAATCCTGTTATATGTCCACCAGCTAAATCATCTTCCCAGTTTGGACCCCATTCAATTTTGTCGATAAATTCACCCGTAATTGCTGATTTCGGACGAGCAACTGGTTGATGCTTTCGCTGCGGGCTATTTGTTAATGTTTCATAGTCATAGTTCCAAGGTTCAAAGTAATCATCAATTGTTGGTTGATCTGGATTGTGGAAAATATTCATAAGACGCTTCATTTTCGAACCAGATTTCAGCTGAATTTCACCATTTTTCAATTCCCAGCCACCTTTGTATTTCTCCTGATCTTCCCATTGTTTCGGATAACCAATTCCAGGTTTCGTTTCTACGTTATTGAAGTACATATATTCAGCACCTGGACGATTTGTCCAGGTGTTTTTGCATGTTACGCTACAAGTATGGCAGCCGATGCATTTATCTAGGTTCATTACCATTCCGACTTGCGCTTTAATCTTCAAGCCAATCTACCTCCTTCAGTTTGCGAATTACAACGTTTAAGTCGCGCTGGTTTCCAGTCGGACCATAATAGTTAAATCCATAACTTAATTGACCATATCCACCAATCATATGTGTTGGTTTAACGTGAATTCGAGTTGGACTATTATGCGTCCCCCCGCGGTTACTTGTTAATTTCGTACCAGGTACGTTAATGTGGCGATCTTGCGCATGGTGCATAAATGCCATTCCTCTCGGTATACGGTGCGTTACAACAGCACGAGCTACAACAACACCGTTACGGTTAAAGCACTCAATCCAATCATTATCTGCAACGCCAGCTTCTGCAGCATCCTCTTTATTCATCCAAACAGTTGGACCACCTCTAAACAGCGTTAACATCGGTAATGAATCGAAATACATACTATGAATCGACCACTTATTATGCGGTGTTAAATAGTTTAGTGTAATCTCTTTCCCTTCTACTTCAGGTCGTGATTTACGGAACGGTTTATGTTGCAAAATTGGTTTAAACGTTGCCATCGTTTCACCAAATTCTTTCATCATGTCATGATCTAAGTAGAAAGATTGTCGACCAGTTATCGTTCTCCAAGGGATAAGACGTTCAACATTTGTTGTAAATGGTGAGTAACGACGTCCACCTTTTTCAGAACCTGTAAAGGCTGGAGAAGTAATTACCGTTTTCGGCTGCGCTGTAATTTGTTCGAATGTGAAGCATTCTTCTTCACGCTCTTCTGCTAAATCACGAAGTTTTAGATCGGTTTGTTTTTCAAGTGCTTCCCATGCTTTTACAGCCATGTGACCGTTTGTTGTAGAAGAAAGTGTTAATACCGCCTCAACAGCATTAATTGCTTCTTTTATATCTGGGCACCCTTTCGCAATAGAATCAGTTCGCCCAACTCCTAATCGACTCTTTAATTGCTCATATTCTTTTTCTGCAGACCAAGAAATCCCTTTCGTACCAATCGGTTGCTTTCCAGCATTTGGTCCAAGCGCTGTCATTTTGTCATAAATCGTTTTATAATCCCTTTCAACAACATGAATTTGTGGCATCGTTTTACCTGGGATTGGTTCACACTCGCCTTTGCTCCAATCTTTAATCTTGCCAAGTGGTTGCGCTAATTCTTGCGGTGTATCGTGAAGAAGTGGTGTTGCAACGACTTCTTTCATTGGCTCAAGATCGATTTTCTTCGCTAAATCTGACACAGCTTTAGAAAGAGAGGTGAAAATATCCCAGTCAGAGCGTGCTTCCCACGGTGAACCGATTGCTGGATTAAACGGATGCACAAATGGATGCATATCTGTACTACTTAAATCGTGCTTTTCATACCAAGTTGAAGCAGGTAAGACGATATCAGAATAAAGCGCTGTTCCAGCCATACGGAAATCTAAATTAATGAGTAAATCTAACTTCCCTTCTGGTGCTTCTTCATGCCACTTAATTTCTTCTGGTCGTAATGAATCACTATCATCATTCATTAATCCGTTTGTTGTACCTAATAAATGTTTTAAGAAATATTCGTGACCTTTACCGGAACTTGAAATTAAATTTGCACGCCATACGAATAAGTTGCGTGGGAAGTTGTTTTTATTATCAGGATCTTCAATCGCAAATTTCAGTTCTTTTTCTTTTAATTTTTGTGCAACGTATTTTCCGATTTCTTCTTGCGTTGTTGCACCAGAAGCAACAGCCTCTTTATATAATTCAATTCCATTTTTCTCGAATGTTGGATATGAAGGCAACCAACCAAGTCGTGCCGCTAATACATTGTAATCACCGTGATGTTGATAACGAGAGTTGCCCTCAATTGGTGATGCTAAATGCCCGACAGGTGTATCTTCATAGCGCCATTGATCTGTTACGAAATAGAAGAAAGATGTACCGTTTTGTAATTTTGGTGGCCCTTGCCAATCTTTTGCCATCGCGATCGTTTGCCAGCCTTCTGCTGGTCGTAATTTTTCTTGACCAACATAATGTGCCCAACCGCCGCCGTTTACACCTTGCGCTCCAACGAGAAGAACAAGATTCAAAACTGCGCGATAAATCGTATCAGAGTTAAACCAATGGTTAATACCGGCTCCAACAATAATCATCGAACGACCATTTGTATCAACAGCATTTTGTGCGAACTCACGAGCAATTTGAATAATAAGCTCTCGCTTCACTCCCGTCATTTTCTCTTGCCATGCAGGTGTAAACGGTACGTCATCATTGAAATCTTTCGGTTCTTGTCCCCCGAGCCCTCGGTTCACGCCGTAATTTGCTAACGTTAAGTCGTATACAGTTGTAACGAACACTTCGCCTTCTTCTGTCATAACTTTTTTCACCGGAATCGTACGTTCTAATATTGTATTTCCATCATCAGAGAAATACGGAATTTGTACCGTTCCAACAGCATCTTCCATTCCAAGTAAAGAAAGACGTGGATCAATCTTTTTACCTGTTTGTTCATCTTCTAAACGTAAGTTCCATTTCTTTTCGTTATCCCAACGTGATCCCATTGTGCCGTGAGGTGTTGCAAAATCATTCGTGTTCTCGTTCCAAAGAACAGGCTTCCATTCTCCTAACTTTGTTTCGCGTCCGATATCAGAAGCATTTAAGAATCGATCCGCAACGAATTGATCTCCTTTTTGTTTCAATGTGACAAAGAAAGGAAAATCAGTATATTGCTTCGCATACTTTGTGAAATATTCCACTTGATTATCTACGTAAAACTCTTGTAAGATTACGTGCCCCATTGCCATTGCAAGTGCACCGTCTGTACCTTGTTTCACACTAATCCAATCATCCGCAAACTTTGTAGACTCAGCGAAGTCAGGACTTACAGAAACGACTTTCGTTCCTTTATATCGAACCTCAGCTAAAAAGTGAGCATCTGGTGTTCTCGTCATCGGTACATTTGAACCCCATGTCATAATGTATCCAGAGTTATACCAGTCGCTACTTTCTGGTACATCTGTTTGATCACCCCAAATTTGCGGAGAAGCTGGTGGTAAATCTGCGTACCAATCGTAGAAGCTAAGCATCGGCCCACCCATAAGTTGCATAAAACGGCTACCTGCTGCATGACTTAACATCGACATAGCTGGAATTGGTGAAAAACCAACATTTCGGTCTGGACCGTATTTAATTACTGTGTAAAGTAATGAAGCAGAAACGAGTTGTAATACTTCATCCCAATTCGCACGAATGAATCCCCCTTTACCACGCGCCTGCTTATACTTACGTGCTTTTTCAGGGTTTTCCACAATGCTTTTCCAAGCATCTAGTGGTGACTTGTGATTTTGTAGTTCCTCTTGCCACATACTCCAAAGAACACCACGTACATACGGATATTTCACACGAAGTGGACTATAAATGTACCAAGAAAAACTCGCCCCACGCGGACAACCTCGTGGTTCAAAATCAGGCATATCAGGACCTGTTGTTGGGTAGTTAAGCTCCTGTCCTTCCCATGTTACAATCCCATCTTTCACATAAATGTTCCAACTGCATGAACCAGTGCAGTTCACACCGTGTGTAGAACGGATTACTTTATCATGTTGCCAACGCTTTCTGTACACATTTTCCCATTCGCGATCTTCATATGTTTCTTGTGTATGATTATCGTTATAACGATCTATTGGTGAAAAATATTTTAAACGTCTCATTAGTGCTGAAGGTTTCTTCTTCATCATATTCACTCCTTTAATACGTCTCTCTTTCATACCCTTACTATAAGAGAGGCTGTAAAATACAGATGTGACATTTCGCACAGTTCAAGAGATTGTCAAAAATTCAGTAGAAAATAAGTTTGTGAGAAAATTTTTTGTTCCGTTGTGGAGGGTTATGGTTAATCGTGATTATTAGGGGAATAGTATTTTGAGGTATCGACTATTTTGCAAAAAAAACGCAGGAAAAGTTCCTACGTTTTTTCTTTATAAATATATGAAACAGAGTTTTGAATTTTTTTATAAAGTTCCAAAAGGAAAATACCGAAAATTGTATGTGAGGATGTTTTTTCTTCGCGATAGTATTTTATATCCAGACATATTCACATAAAACTAGAAATCATTATTTACTGTATTGCCCTTAGTTACGGAAACAATTATACTAGATGTAATCGAAATAAATAATCTGAATATTCTCAGAATTTAAAATGGAAGTTTTACTACCCACACATAGAATTATAAATTCTATTGTCCACTAAATAGATTAGAAAACGATAATAAAATTAGGAGGATCTCTATGCCCCAGCTTGATTCATTACATCCCATTATAGAAAAAATAATCAACAATATTGAAAAATTAATGGTCGGAAAACGAAAAGAAACGATTTTAACCATGACAGCTCTCTTAGCTGAAGGTCATGTACTATTAGAAGATGTTCCCGGCGTCGGGAAAACAATGCTAGTACGTGCACTTTCTAAATCAATTGATGCTGATTACAAGCGAATTCAATTCACACCTGATTTACTGCCGTCAGATGTAACAGGTGTTTCTATTTACAATCCAAAAGAGCTCCAATTTGAGTTCAAGCCTGGACCAATTATGGGGAATTTTGTACTTGCTGATGAAATTAATCGTACATCTCCAAAGACACAATCCGCCTTACTTGAAAGTATGGAAGAAGGCAATATCACAATAGATGGCATTACAAGACCGTTACCAAAACCATTCTTTGTAATGGCTACACAAAATCCGGTCGAATATGAGGGAACATACCCTTTACCAGAAGCTCAGCTCGATCGTTTCTTGTTGAAGTTAAGAATGGGATATCCTACACCAGAAGAAGAATTTGAAATTTTAAACCGGATGGAAAAAACAAATCCACTCTCCCATTTACAAGCTATTACTACAATAGAAGAATTACTTTATTTACAACAAAGCGTACGAGAAGTAAGCATGGACAAAGGGATCAAACATTACATTGTAAAGCTTGTTAATCAGACTCGTTCTTATAGTTCTATACAGCTAGGTGCAAGTCCACGCGGTTCAATTGCTTTAATGAAAGCTTCACAGGCTTATGCATTCATCCATGGCAGAAATTATGTTATTCCAGACGATGTTAAATTTTTAGCTCCTTACGTTTTAGCTCACAGACTCATTCTAAAAATGGAAGCAAAATTTGAAGGAATAACAGGAGAACAAGTTATCGCAAAAATCGTTGCACGAACTGCCGTTCCGACTCAAAGGACGATGAACCTTTGATGAAACGAATACTACGAGTACTATATCACGTTACCAAGTTATTACTAATCCCTTTATGCCTAGTCTTAACATTTGTGTATGCTATGCTTCAAGGAGGATTTGTAAGTTGGTTTTTGTTTTACAGTACGATTCCTATTGGCCTTTACTCACTACTACTCCCCTTCTACGCTTTACGGGACACTGAAGTAAAACGAATAACAAATCAAAATGAGTATGTAGCAGGAGAACCATTTTTAAGCACGATTACAATAAAAAGAAAATTTCCTTTTCCCTTACTTTATTTAGTTATAGAAGATGAAATGCCTCCACAATTTACAAGTTGTAGACAAACAAAGACGAATAAGGTAATACTCTTTCCAGGATTGAAACGAAACATTTCGTTTCAATATGTTATTGACACAATCCCTAGAGGAGAACACACTTTTTCAAGCGTACGTGTCAAAACTGGCGATCTATTCGGTATGATAGAGAAAGAAGTAACTTTTTCAGTTCCAGATACATTTTTAGTCTATCCCCAGTATATAGATATAACGTATCGACAATTGGAAAATCATTTCGAACAAGGAGCGCTTTCAGCAAATATAAATTTAGCAAAAGACTCTACAATCTCTGTCGGTGTCAGAGAATATAAACCTGGTGACCGCTTTTCATGGATTGATTGGAAAGCAACTGCACGAACAAACAATATTATGACGAAAGAGTTTGAACAACAGCGCAGCCATAATATCATGATATTCATGGACAGAACTGAGTCCCCCCTATTCGAATCAGTCGTAACGTTTACTGCCTCTATTGTGAGAGCTGCTTTGAAGCAAAATTCACCAGCGTCATTCGTGTCTGTCGGAAAAGAACGAACTATTTTCCCTTTAGACAATGGAGATGCTCAGTTGCAACAAATCTTTTGTCATTTAGCGAAAGTACAAGCAGACAGTGTATTCCCGCTCTCTCAAAGTGTAGAAATAGAATTAAGAAAAATTTATGAGCCCGTCACGATTATACTCGTGACAAGCGATCTTTCTCCCGATATTCAAAAGGCGGCTGATTGTGCTGCTATAAAAAATAGAAAATTAATGGTGTTTGTCGTGAAAGAAAAAGCGAACCAACTCTCGCATCGAGAACTAAGTATACTAGAAACTCTACAAAAACGAAAAATATTTGTAAAAGCGGTTTATGAAAACCGGTATACAAACGTGTTTTTTGAGGTGAGCAAATGATAACATTACAAACAAAAAAACAATGGAATATGAGCAGATTCTTCATGCATGTATGTGTACTTCTTCTTTTACTAGAATGGCTAAGACCCCTTATAGGTATTACAAACGTAGGTAGATTAGATATTTTTGTACTATTTATAGGAATTTGCTTCACTCTCTCTTTTTTTCAAACAAGGTGGCAAATTCCAATAAAAATCGTCACGATCTTATTCATGATTCATTTCCTGTATTATAAAAAAGCTTTTATAAATCCATCTTGGCTAACAACTTTTTTTTCTGATATGTCTCGAAATTCCTCCCTGTTTTTCCAGGGGAAGTTGCTAGATATTTCTCCTGTTTTTCCAACAGTTTTATTTTTTCTATCATTTTGGTTTTTGAGTTCTTTCACCTCTTTTTGGATGATTCATAAAAAACGCGGTTTGTTATTTCTTGTATTGACTATTATTTATATCACAACTTTTCATAACTTACATTTATACAATGCAAACTACGCTATTATTCGTACTGTTGTCATCGGTTTTTTTATGCTTAGTCTTCTTCAAATAGAACGAATAAAAGAGATTGAACACTTACAAAATTATGCTAGAGAAATCTCAAAATTACTTAGACCTCTTACAATATTTATTGTATTGTCAGCAACCATCGCATACTTTACTCCAAAATTTGGTTCTCAATGGCCCAACCCAATGAATTTTTTAAAATTCAACACATCCGAAGCAAGTAAAGAACAAGAAGTTTCTAAAGTTGGGTACGGTTTAGATGACTCGCAATTAGGCGGTCCCTTTAAGGCAGATAATACAATTGTTTTTACAGCACAAACGCAAAATAAACAATATTGGAGAGTAGAAACGAAAGATTTTTATACAGGAAAAGGCTGGGAGGTTTCTGAAAATCCGAAGAAAGTTTCTTTTAAAAATAAAAACGACGTCGTAAGTTGGTACGAACAAAATACAAAAACGGAGACAACTGAGGCAACAATCACCATGCAAAAAGGTTATCCTCACCTTACCTATCCAGCAGGATTAGTATCAGTTGAGGCTTCTTCTGATGTATCATACAGCGTTGACCCCTTTTCAGAAAAAATCTATACGATGCACGGAGACTCTTCTACTACTTTAAATTCGTATAAAGTAACATATGAGCTCCCAGAGTTTCCCATAGAAAACTTGAAAGCTGTAAAAACGAATGAAGGTCATGAAACAAGTTCTTATTTCATGACAAAATACACACAACTTCCCGAATCATTACCACAGCGAGTAAAAGACTTGGCTGTCAATCTTACAAATGATAAAGACAACCGGTATGATAAAGTATTAGCTATTGAAAAGTACTTCACAGACAACTCTTTTGTATACGAAACAACGAATGTCTTATTTCCTGCCAAAAACCAAGATTATGTAGATCAATTCCTGTTCGATACAAAAAGCGGCTACTGTAATAATTTTTCTACGTCTATGATTGTACTACTTCGTTCTGCCGGGATTCCCGCCCGCTGGGTAAAAGGATTTACAGAAGGAACTCTTGAGAATACAATTGCTAGTGCTGAAGGTGAGAATGTTTATAAAATCGCGAACAATAACGCACACTCTTGGGTCGAAGTATATTTTCCAGGATACGGATGGATTCCATTCGAACCAACAAAAGGATTTACCAATCCCTATAATTTTACAAATAATACTCCTGCTCCTACTTTACAAACTAGCGAAGAAACTAATTCTCAAAACGCGCAAATACACCAAAGAAACAATGAAGCAAAGCTCAAAAGTTTAATAGAAGATACAGAAGAAGCTCCTACTAAAAAGATCACAAATTCCAAAAATGGATTTTCTTGGTGGCGCATATTCCTCTCTACGATACCAATTAGTATTATAGGATACATTCTCTTTACCACTAGAATGAAATGGATTACATTTTTTATTATTCTTTTCTACAAATACAGAAAAGATGATGCTGTTTATAGAAAAGCTTACGATGCACTTTTAAAACAATTTGCGAGAATCGGTATATCACGAGGGGAAAGTCAAACATTCCGAGAATACGCTCTCTACATCGATACACTTTACAACTCGGCTCATATGCAACAACTTACTTTCAGTTATGAAAACGCTATGTATCAAAAGGGACAGGCCGCAACAGAATGGAAGAAATCCGTACACCTATGGGAAGTGCTTATGAAAAAAGCAGCTTCTCCGCCTAAATCAAATGACTCCCATTCAGTGATTTAATCTTGCTAATATGAGTTGAAAGAAAACGCCTCAAAGAACTGCATTGTTCTTTGAGGCGTTTTTTAATAAAGTGAAACTCCTAGTTATTCTCCAAGTACCTTTTCAATCTCAACCTCTAAATCCACCGGCTTCGTCTGCGGTGCAAAACGCCCTACTACTTTCCCGTCTCTTCCAATTAAAAACTTCGTAAAATTCCATTTTACTGCTTTCATACCGAGTAAACCTGGTGCTTGTTCTGTCATGTATGCATACAGAGGATGAGCCTTGTCACCTTTCACATCAATTTTTGCAAACATCGGGAAGTTTACACCGTAGTTTAATTCACAAAAACTTGTAATATCCGTTTCTGTACCTGGTTCTTGTCCTCCAAATTGATTGCAAGGGAAACCGAGTATTTCTAATCCTTGGTCTTTATACTTATCATATAATTCTTGTAATCCTTTATACTGCGGTGTGAATCCACATTTACTAGCAACATTTACAATAAGAAGTGCTTTTCCTTCGTAATCTTTTAACGATTTTTCTTCACCTGTTATTGTTTTAGCTGAAAAATCATAAATTGTCATTGTTCCTGCCCCTCTCTTCACTATCATTCTATGTTTATACTATACTACATTCGTGAATATACGGCTCTTATTACATACTTACACGTTGAAATGATAGCGCTTTATTTTTGTTCGGAAATTCGACACAAATTACTAGACTTTTATGATGGAAAGTTTTACAATTAAATTGTGAACAAAATGTGACAGTTGATATTCCATTATAAAAGAAAAGGATGGTGTTCGTTATGAAAACTGCACAACATGAAACGATTTCAAATCGAGAATTTTATTTCGTACTATATATGATGTTATTGTATGTTACTGGTTGGGTAATCGATGTGAATGGTTTATTCTTAAGCTCCTACTTTAATTTAGCAGGAGAGATTATGCTTCCATTAGTTGGCGGGCTTGTTGGACTGTTCGTAATGTCTATCAATAAAGAACAAACGAAATAACAACATTAGAAAAAAGGCAGAAGACGAGTTTCGTTTTCTGCCTTTTTTCTTTTTTAGCGTATAATAGAAACATGCAGTATATAAGGAGTGGTAAATATGAAAAAAGTAGAGCAATTATCTTCTCACCTATATCTTATTGATGATTTCGATTTACAACATAATGAACGAACTGGCACTTACGTTTTATTAGGTGATGATATTACTTTAATTGAAACTTGCGCAGCCCCTTCTCTTCCCTATATTTTAGACGGCTTACAACAATTACATATTGATTTAAACGATGTAAAAAACATTATCGTTACACATGTTCATTTAGATCACGCCGGGGCAGCTGGTTTAATGATGGAAAAGTGCCCAAATGCTACTTTATATGTGCATTCTCGCGGTGCTCGTCATATGATTGATCCAACAAAACTCATTTTAGGCGCAAAAGCTGTGTACAAAGAAGATTTCGATAAACTTTTCGATCCAATTCTTCCTATAGAAGAAGAACGTGTTCATATTGTACAAAATGGTGATACGTTAAAAATTGCAGAAGACCGCACCCTTACGTTTTATGATACGCCAGGACATGCGAAACACCATATCAGCATTCATGATTCATTAACAAACGGCATTTTTACTGGCGATACAATTGGAATTTATTATAGAGAACTTGCAGATCTTGGTGTAGAGTTATATCTACCGTCAACGTCACCTTCACAATTTCAGCCAGATGCGATGATTGCTTCTAAAAATCATATTCAAAGTATGAATGTAGATACTATTTATTTCGGTCATTACGGTGCATCTTCTCATGTTACAGAAGTATATAACCAACTGGAACATTGGTTACCTATTTTTGTTCATACTGGTAAAGATGTCTTTGAAAAATATAATGATTTCGATGAGGCAACCAAGGCATTACAAACTTTATTAATGGATAAAATCTCTTCTCATCTTACAAAATTAAACGTCCCATCCAATCATTCTGTGTATAACATTTTACATCTAGATATAGAAATTAGCGCAATGGGCATTATTGATTATTTCACAAAGCAAGAAAAAATAAATTCCACTATTAACTAACAGTAAAAGAAGAGATATACAACAGTAGTTATTGTATATCTCTTCTTTCTTTGAATATATTTTTAATAAAGGATGGTGGAATACAATGCAAAAAGTGATGCTATACCTCTGCTTTACATTATTTATCTTCTTATTATTATTTGTCGGAGTAAAAATTCAATTTTATTTAGATACAGACGCGCAGGTGAACTTTAACATTTATCCAAGGCTATTCTACTATACACTCTTTCCTCTTGTAGTCGGCAGTTTATTACGATTCCTTCAATCCATTAATCGCGAAACGAGTAAACAAAACTGGAGCTTTCAACCGGATAAATTTATTGCTATTACAGTGCCTACACTATTCATTTCCTTTTCTCCAGCTCTACTCTTTTCACCAGTTGGTGAATACCTACCTTATTTAACTAATATTATTCTTGTGGATACAACTTTCGTTACCATTATTAGTTTAATAGCTGGTTATTCACTTTTAGATTGTTTTATACAAAAAGATACTGCAAATATGAAAAAATATAATTGATGACTAATTTTTAAATGTCATTGGTTACGGCGCTTTATTTATAAGTGTGATATTACTTGTAAGATTCGTTATACATGCGGTAAGAAAATTTAATTAATAGCAAAAACGAGTATGAAATCACTTAGATTTTTTACTCGTTTTTTATTATCCATATATTTAATATACAATAGGGAATTTATGTTAAACTAAAGGGAATCGTACATTAAATCAAAATGCATTTTAACCAAGGGAGACTTACTATGTATAAATTAGGGGCTTTCTCATTTCTAACGTTTATCGCAAGTGTATGTTCTTTCTTTATTTTAAGAGGACCTAATGCGAATTTGACGTTAATTATTGCGATTCTAAGTATACTTTCATTACTCGGAATTATTTTTGCGATAGCATCAAAACATTGGTTATTCGGAATAGTTGGTACTGCATTAAATGGCGTAATACTAGTAGTTGTATATTTCCTATTGATAGCAAAAGGAATAGGTGGTTAATATAATTACGTATCAATAAAGAAAGCTCACAGCTAAAGCTATGAGCTTTTCTACTTATCGTACCTTTTCGTCTACATATTCCATAAACTGCTCCGCTTTAATAAATCTTTCTTTGTATGCATCAGGTACCTCTTCTACTTTCATTCCACCAGTTGATTTTGTTTTTACTTGTACTATTTCATATGTCATTAAAGCTTCCACATAGCCATCAAACTCTTCTTGTGTTAATACTTCTTTACTAGATTTATGACCATTTAATTTATCAAAGTATGGTTGAAGGCCCATACTTACCTTTTTCAATTCTTCTCTTTTCACTGGCGATAATTGATCATAATCAATATTACCGTTCGAATCTCCATACTCAAGCTTTGCATTTGTTAATTTCTTTAGTTCTTTTGTAAACTCTTCATATTCCTTCGCACCCATTTCATCTTTCGCTTCTGACAACTTTGCACTAAAACGCATGTACGCCTCTAATGTCATCGTTCCAGCATGTTTTTTTAAATTCTCAAAAGATCCATATATACCATCTGCCATAATAGATTGATAAGCAAAACCGGTCGTAGGGATTAAAAATGCTACTGCAAGCACTCCTGCGATAAGGCGTTTCTTCCTTTTACTTCCTCCGCGCTTCATTTTTATTTGAACGATTACTTTTTCTTTTAACTCCGGCGGGGCTACAATCCCCTTCGCTTCCTCTTGTATAGATTCTCTAACTCTACAATCTAAACTCATTTCACATTCCCTACCTCTCCTAAAAAGATTTCCTCTACTTGCTCTTTTTGACGTAGTTTCTTTAATGCCGAATGAATTCTAGATTTCACAGTCCCAATTGGAATATGTAATATTTGCGCTACTTCTTCTTGTGAGTAGTCGTGTAAGTATCTTAAAATAATTACTTGTTTCAATTTATACGGTAATTTATGAATGAGTTCGACTAGTTTTTGATTTGATATTTTACTTACAACATCGTTAGAAAAATCGATTTGTACTGGCTTTCTTTGCTCTTCCGCTTTTTTTATAATTCGTAGTCGCATCCACCTCTTTCTTCTATAAGAATGAATTTGTTTAATCGCAAGCCCAATTAACCAAGGACGAAATGACTTCTCGCAATCATACTTACGAAGCGATTCATATAGCTGTATGTATATTTCTTGAACGACATCATCTACATCCGTTTTATCATCTATTAAGAAATGTGCTGTTTTATATACTTCTTGAATCGTTTTATCATACAATTCGCTATACGCTTCTTTATTGCCCGATAAAATTAATTGGATTAAATCCATATACACTGTTTCATCCTTCATATACCATCCCTCCTTTGTCTTACACTATATATTGGCAAGTAATTGATATTTCGTTCGATTTTTTCAAAAAAGTTTTTTATATAAATTAATATAATAATTCAATGAGTTCATAAGCTTCACTTATAACCATGCATAACAATTATATAATTTTCCAATTCCTAATGAAGAATTAAAATGATTTATATAGTCAAATTTAGGAGGATATATGATGAAATCTATCGTTGTAACGTCGTTCGGTGGTCCTGAAGTGATGAAATATACAGATGTAGATATGCCGACTATTTCAGACAATCAAGTTTTAATTCGTGTTGTTTTCACTAGTGTAAATTTCGCTGATATTAAATCACGATATGGCAAAAAAGGAAATAAAGCATTTCCCTTTATTCCAGGTATAGATGCCGCTGGTATTGTAGAACGTGTAGGTTCTCAAGTTACAAATATTCATCCTGGACAGCGTGTCATCGCTTTTCCTCAAAATGGATCCTACGCTGAATATGTTGTTGCAAATGAAAATCTTACTTTCGTATTACCTGATGAAGTTGATTTCCAAACTGCAGCTGCTTGCCCTATCGTATCTTTTACAAGCTATAATTTACTTACAAATGTTGCAAGGCTTCAACAAGGTGAATCTGTTCTAATTCATGCAGCTGCTGGTGGAATTGGTACTACCGCGATTCAACTCGCAAAATTATTAGGGGCTAAAAAAGTAATCGGGACTGTCGGAAATAAAGAAAAAATAAAAATTGCTTTAGATGCTGGAGCTGATTATATTATTTGTCATCAAGATGAAGATTTTGTAGAGAAAGTCAATGAGCTGACAAACGGAGAAGGAGTTAATATTATTTTAGACTCTATTTCTGGAACTGTTTCGGAAAGAAGTTTAAACTGCCTCGCTTATTACGGTCGCCTCGTTCATTTCGGTAATGCAAGCGGCGAAATTGGCAATTTCGCAACGAAAGATTTACACGCAAGTTGCCGTTCTATACTCGGATTCAGTTTCGGCACTACACGGAAAAAACGTCCTGAACTACTCCAAGAAACTGCGAATGAAGTTTTCCGTTATTTGCGTGATGGAAGTTTGCAAATTAAAGCTACGAAATCTTTTCCACTTCAAGATGCAGGGAAAGCACATGAATGGGTCGAAAGTAGACAAAGTACAGGGAAAGTAATACTACACGTTCAGACTGCTCCCTAAAATGAATACATGAAATAGAGGTGTTATTCATGGGATCACGAATTATGCATATCATTATCGCTAACGGTATTGCTGAGAATTTATCTATTCAAGATAAAACTTCTTTCTTACTTGGAGGTGTAGCTCCTGATGCTGTTCATTCAAAAGCAGAAAAAGGAACTTCACATTTTTACGCCGGTACAACGAAGAACTATACGAGAAGAATAGATTATGATTCATTTATTCATAAATATAAATTTCATATGGATTCCCCTTTTCTCTTAGGCTATTACACCCACCTCATTGCCGACGATAATTGGCTAAACGGCTTTTTTCTACCTTGGCTAAAAAATAGAATAGAAAACGACGAAACTATCGCACCTATGTACTATAACGATTTTAAATTATTGAACGCAAAATTGCTTCATCATTATGATAAAGAACAACGGCTCTTCTCTCTTCTCAATAAAGAAGCTCACATTGTGGATATTGAAGAGGTTTCTAAAGAAAACGTTTTAGCTTTTCGAAAATACCTTTTTGAAGATATGCTATATCCTGAGCGACACTTGCACGAAAACTTACAAGTGTTTTCATTTGATCAAATCGTTGGTTATATTGAGACTGCTATTGAAAAAGGAACATTTTATATAGAACAACTCTCTAATAAAAAATTCACTTCAAATATTTAATCCCCCTCATTATATACAAGGGGGATTTTTACATAACTATATAATTATTTATTTTTTTCCATTACTGCAAAGTAATTCCCTTCACTATCAGCAAAGTTAAACACTTTACCGGAAGGCATAGTTACCATCTCACCAACTGTAACGTTTTTATTTTTTAATTCTGTATATAGTTGATCAAGATTTTCTGAGAAGAACATTAAAGATGGTGTACCAAAATTTAATTCTGGGCTCATTTTGGAAATAACTTCTTTATTATGTAGTATAATGCTCGTTTCTGCACCGTTAGTCGGAGCGATTTCAATCCATCTCATCCCTTGCTTGTTATCTTCCTCTGCTACTACATGAAACCCTACTTTTTCCGTCCAAAAATTTACTGCCTCATCTTGATTATTTACATACAGCATAATTTGTCCGACTTTATGGATCATTTATTTTCCTCCTAATGTTTTTATATTCTATGTAGCTTTCTACAGGTTCTATTGTTAATCCTTTTTCATTCAGTTGAATACTTATAAATCGCTAGTCATTAAAAAGTTATCTTTTTGCTTAGGGGAACTTAATAGCTTTTGCTTAGTAGCAATAATGTGGTTGTATCTCATCGCTATCAAGCTACGGTTATGAAGTACCCCCTAAATAAATTTTTTTATCTCTTTACAATTATTTATAATCATTCAGCTCATTTTTGTCGTTTTGGAGAACAAACAATTTTTTTATATAGATTTTCAATTGTATTACCATCCTTCGGTTTAGCTTCACGAATCATATAACTATCTACCTTTTGCATTTAATAAATCATGGTAAAGTTAAAGGTCGATTATGGCTATAACTCTATATAAGCTTTTTCCTCACCTGGAATCTTAAATTTATTTACATCGTATTCTTTAATTATATATACCTTTATCGCTTCAAAATCTTTACCAAAAGCAAGAATTGGATTTTTTGAGAAATATATTATTTCTTCCCCGTCATAAATTCGGGCTTTAATTACTTCTTCGTCAGAGTGAAACGATAAATTGACTCCTTTGTAAAAATATTCGTAGTATCCCTCTACATCCTGCTCACTCTTATCTTCAAAAGGAACAGATTCAATATGATATATATTCCCATTTAAATTTATTGATTTCATACAACATTACTCCCTTTTCAAGAATATCCATCAGAATGTAAAGTGATAATAAAGTTGTTTAAATGTTGTTCAACTAAAACACCCGTTATTTTAATATGAGGTCCCGCCAACAAAACACGAATTTCGTACGCTAAACAAAATTTTATAAAGAAACAGCCGATTTCCTATACGAAAAGGAACCAACTTTTTTAGATTAGCTTGTTTCACTAATGCACTTGTTTATTAAATAACAATTTACCTTTAACTAGTTTTTACATAATCACTTTTGGTTTTCAAACCAAACTTTAACACTTTCAAAAAACTTTGACCCATTATATACCATATCTAAAGCATCAGCTACCGAACTTTCATCAGAGTAATATCTTTTAGTGCATTCATAAAACTGGATTGCTATATTTTTCATTTCGTCCTCAGGTAAAAAATGTATTGCCTTATTTTTTGGAATTTGCCATACTTCAATTGCATCATGATGTACATGGGATAAAACATGATATATTGTTGGAGAAACTTGTGTACTGAGTAAACGAACAACTCTATCTAATCGCTCTTTTCAGTGGTCTAAAAGAGTTGAAAAATACTTTGGTACAACAATTATATTATTTAATGCTTTTATTGCCGTCTGCTTCAATTGCTCATTTGTTGCTTCCTTGACCGGCAACCTTCCAGCTACAATTTGATAAGCACCAGGTACTGGACCAACAAATCCTTCTGGTAATTTATCTGTTAGTGCTTCACATTGAATATAACTAAATGGTTTTGTATCAATTTTGCTTAAATCACGATGAATTTCCAAGTATAGCTCCAATGGTAATACCCCTTGTTTTTCAAAAGCAGTTTCCTTCAAATAAAGATGAAAATCAATATCACTTGAACCAGGAATAACGCCACCTTTTACTACTGAACCGTGAACGATTAAGCCAATAAAATCCCCCCTGTATGATATTGATAAATATCAGCAACTTGACCTATAATTTTTTTTGCTTCCTCTTGTATTTCCTCCAATTTATATGTCATAACTCTTCCCCTAATTTTTATTTTTTCTTTCGCTAATTTGACAGCTAACTTAAGTATATTTCTGTATAATCACTTCTCTATCTTAACATATATATCCAATTTGTTATCTTTAAAAATCATTTATGGAACTTTCTTAACGTATGAAATTCGCGTTTTGTTGGTGCTATCCCATCGCCATCAAGCTAAGAAATACAAATACCCCAAAACGAAAAAACGAACTAAATTCTCAAAAATAACAGTTGTATTAATATAAATTTCTCTTTTCAGGATACTTCGACATATTTGCTTAATAGACTTGGAAATTCCCCTTTAAAGAAAAATATAAAAAGAAAGAAAGTATACTTGAATTGCTCTTCTCAAGAGAATATACTAACAAAGCAGGCTATGATATTCCTTCCTTCTAACTTCATTGGCGAAATAGGGATATTACTTTCCTGCTAAACTCATAGGCTATGACAATTCTTCCTTCTTTTTTAGAGAATTTTAATCGTCTTAGAGTTGTCAATTCACTATAAAAAATAATTAGACTATGAGACCTCTTTCTTCTTTGAGACTGAATAAACTTTAGTTTATCAACCATTGATGTAGAGGTTTTCTTTTCCTAATTAACAAACTTACTATTAAATTTTGCGAATTTTATATTCCTAATTTTTTTACTGAAAAATAGCTATGTATCCTCTGTGCAGTTTTCTACATTTAGTGTGTTCATTCATGTAAAAATCAAATCTACCACTGAAAGGGGGACAGTCAGACTAGTAACTTCTTTTTATACGAGGTTTCTATCTGGCGTTCTCATGAAAAATTCTATTTACATAAGAAGAAATTTGAAAGTAATTATAAAAAGTGAAGAAAATAAACTGCCGAACGTTTATTTAGCCACTGTTTTGAAAAATCTGGAAAGTCTAGGATTTACTTTTTCCCAGCCGTTAATAGAAGAGGTGCAAACACTTTCTGTTAATGCATTCACATCGTTTTACAAAGAGTTGATAAAACATTTAAAAGAAATGGTCGGTGCACATATTCAGTTTGCTCCTATGTATCCAAACTTTCCGCAGCAAGTGATGGATTTGAGTTGTGCTGAATTATACATCAATGCAGTTATTCATTATGTGACGTTGCTCCTACCTGAATCAAAAGTAAAAGAACTTCTTCCTCTTTTGGATAGAGTGGACTTGAAAGTTATTGACCTAGGGAGTGAAGAAGATTTCAATCAAATGATCTCTCAATTGATTAGTGCAAATAGCTCTATTTCCTCAACGGATAAGACAGATATAGAATGGGCTATTACATACGCTGAAGATGTTTCTCTTTTTCTACCTAATGTAATTCCTCATAAGGAGAATATGTCTTATATAATTGGTTCCTTATTAAAAAACAAAAAAATAACAGCCGATGCTGCTGCAAAGTATTTTAAAACAGCAACTGATGTTCTTCGCCTTGCAGTCGCATTATCTGAAGGTGATGTGAGTTTAGCATCCTCTGTTCGATTCAAGAAGTTTAACCGAGCGGAAAGACGCTTCATTTTAGATTTGTTAGAAAATTTCGAAAACATTACAGAAGACATGCTTCGATACAAAAAACGCTGGATTCGTTTAGGTGAAATTCTTCATCCAGCAGAATATCACACTCGTTTCCCAAAAGCCCACAGAGCGTTTGAAATTCTTCGCAACAACATTAAATTTGAAACATTTAATGGAAAAGTGGAAGCAGCTCTGTTAAATCGCGATATAATGACAGCGAAAAACCTCTTGAAAACTCGTCCAGGAGAATTTGCCCGACGCTTGGATCATTTAGTTCGTTTATGTAGCGATGAGCCAACAGATGTTTTCAATATTCTCGAAGAATTTCTAAATGTAATAGGGAATGTTTCTACTCCTGTATTACTTCAAGTCATGGCTCATTTTAAGCATCGGAATGATAACAACGAACTTCGTACCTTTTTTCCAAAGGGAAATGTAGCAAAAGCTATAGGTCTTGAAAATACACTTCCACTTATCCCAGAGAATATTTGTTTAATGATTGTAAAAATATGTGAAGATGCTTTAACTAAACGCTTCGCAGAACTTCCAAGTCTCGGAAAAGTGTTTTTGGATGAACAGCTAAAAAATTACTTGGTTCCCTTCTCTCAACGTTCAGCCAGCAAATCGCTTCGTACGTTATCTCGAGGAAGTAAAATAGATTTGCCAGAAGGAGATACGATTCGTTTTTTCCTATGGTGGAAAGAAGGCTATGTGAATGGACGACATACAGGGCGTGTAGACATTGATTTGTCCGCTGTAATGTATGACAAAGATTGGCAATACAAAGAACATGTCTCCTTCACAAACTTACGTTCAAAAGAATTTAAGGCCTATCATAGCGGAGATATTACTTCTGCACCAAAGGGGGCATCTGAATTCATTGATTTCGATATTCCGTCTGTGCTGAAATATGGTGGACGCTACGTAGTTATGTCTTTGAATTCTTTCACAGACCAACCGTATAAAGATTTACCAGAATGCTTTTCTGGTTGGATGATTCGTCAATATCCTGGCTCAGGTGAAGTATTTGAACCTTCTACCGTTCAAAATAAAGTGGATATTACTGCCAACACACAAATCGCTATTCCAGTTATCTTAGATTTAAAAGAGCGAAAATTAATTTGGACTGATTTGTCTCTTACAAGAGATCTTACCTATTATAATACCATCGAGGCTAATCAAAAAGGTATGATACTAATTGGAAAGGCTTTAACTAATTTGGTTAAACCGAATTTATATGACCTGTTCCGATTACACCTTGAAGCTAGAGGTGAACTCGTTCAAGACATCGAGGAAGCAGAAAGCATTTTCTCTTTGGATAAAGGTGTTACTCCTTATGATATTGAAAAAATAATATCTGATTTTATAGCTGACCCAAAAGGCTAATCACATCGCAAACATTGATAATCTGTGAAAAATATGATGTACAATGTCCATTGCCATATTCATTAATAATGAAAGAGTTAGTTCCAAATTCTAAACTAATTATTTTCAATGAAAGTACTCATTATCTGTTTCTAGAAGAATCTAAACTATTTAGTAAATCGTGAATTAGTTAATTGAATTCCAATAACAATGATTATATAAAAGTAATTAAGGTTTTGTACGATGCATAAAGTAAAAGTGACGTTATCCTTTCTGTAGAATCATAGGAAAGGATGACGTTTTTGTATGTCTATTTCTATATGTGATGAATTATAACTATTTGCTAGGAATGTTGCTGTAACCCCTAACTGAAACGATGAGTAATCCCTCTATTCAGTTAGGGGATTATTAGTATTACATTAATTTAAATAACGTTATCTTGATTACCAACTTCTACGACTTGTTCATTATCATCTGTATAATCATCCATATAAATATCTTCACGATTAATAAAATCAATAACACTTCTTGATCCCATTATTCTATTCAATTGTGGTTCTAAATATTAGTATACAAAATATTAAAATGTATACCTGAATCAATTAGCCGTTACTAATCTCAATTAAGGTAATCCTATTAAACCTGGGGTAACTCCTTCTATTCTTGCCCAGTCGAATAAAGACTCAACTATCATTTGATTCTTACATTTAATTTTTAATAAACTTCCTTCTGACGTCGTACTTATTTCAAAATAATCAATGATATTTTCTGTTCCTAAATTCTCTATTATTAAATTTCGAATAGTAAAAAAAGAGATTTCTACATAAATTACATCCCACTTATTCCAGCGTTTAGGCTTATGTTCAACGGTTTCTTTTGTCATCAATTGGATAACTAGGGTAGGACCATCCCTTTTAAGACGCACATCTAATAACTCTGCTCCTTCAAATTCCGGTACTTTTCCAAAAATGTTAATTAACGCCTGCGGATTTAAAATTTTTAATTGGTCAATCATTTTTATACCTCCTATTTTTATTTCTCTTCTCAAAATAATAGTGATCCTCCATCCCCTCTACCTGTCCCGTTCTTGTATTGTACTCAGGTCTTACATTATGATGAGGGGTTTGATCTCCAATACCACCTTGTCCGAATGTATGACCGGTTGAATGATCTTGAATTATAATTTTTGTCCATCAACTTCATATGTCAATTCCCGGGTCATAATAGGCTGTTTTTTATATTAATGATATTTAACATGAAATACGTATTATTTTCATATAACCCAAAACATAGGCCCTATACAAATAGGTTAATCCATAAAATGGAACACAAAATTAATTATACCAATAACCCCCTGCATTTACTTAGAAAAAACTTAAGTTAGTGAATAATCTTTTTAGATATTTTTTAAGAGGAAATATTTAGTTACCTGAAAAGGGCATAATAAATCATACAAATGATTTAACTCAAACAAAAAAGGCGTAACTACAAATAGTTACGCCTCCCCTATTATTTATCTAGGCTTTTTCTTCCCAGTAAATGCTGGTTTCTTTTTCTTTGGTGCTTTCGGTTTCGTTTCTACAAATGATCCGTTGAACATTTCTTGCTTCGTAAACACGATACCTAGTTTTTTCGCAAATTGCAGTAATTTACGTTCTTCTTGTTCTGTTACAAGAGAAACTACTGTTCCTTCTTTACCCATACGTCCAGTACGTCCTGAACGGTGAATGTATTGGTCTACTGTGTCTGGTAATTCTAAGTGAATTACATGTGTTAAATCATCAATATCGATTCCACGTGCTGCAATATCAGTAGCAAGTAGAATTTCTAATTTACCGCCGCGGAAAGCTCGCATCGTTGCTTCACGTTCTTGCTTACTTGCTTCTGCATGAAGAGCTGCTGCTTTCATTTTACGGAATTTCAATTTCTGAGTAATTTCATCTAAACGGAATGGGTCATTTAAGAAAGCAACTGCTCTTACATCGCCCATATGCATAATTCTTCTTACGTAATCATTTTTTTCGCGTCGCTCACAAATGATATACGTATGCTCAACTAAGCTTTTTGACTCAGCACGAGTTACACGTACTAATTGTGGTTCAACTGTCAAATCACGTGCAGCATCTTCTGCTGCTTTTGTCATTGTCGCCGAGAAAAATACTAATTGACGATCGCGCATCGTTGATTTAATTACATCCTGTACAGCACCCATCATCTTTTGTTTCACAATTTGATCAAACTCATCAAATACAATTGTTTTCACTTCATGCATTTTTAGCTTTTTCATACGAATTAATTCTAAAATACGGCCTGGTGAACCGACAATTACTCTCGGGTGTTTCTTTAATTTTTCAACTTGGCGCTTAATATCTGCACCACCAATTAAAGATGCCCCTGAAATTTCAGTTCCTGCTGTAAACTTTTGAACCTCTTCATGAATTTGCATAACAAGTTCACGTGTTGGCGCTAAAACAACAACTTGTGGCTGTTTTACTTCAGGATTAATTTTATGTAAAAGGGGTAATAAGTACGCTAATGTTTTTCCTGTTCCAGTTGGAGATTCAGCTATAACGTCTTGTCCTTCTAAAATAGTTGGAATCGCTTGTTTTTGAATTTCAGTTAATTCTTTAAAACCAGCCTTCTCCCAAGCTTGTTGTAAAAATGGTTGCATATCTTTTATCATTTGTTTTTCTCCTTTATCTCTATTTTTGAAGAAAATGTTGTATTGTTCGCACCGTTTCTATCATGTGTGAAATAACAGCTATTAAATCATCAACATGGTCTTCTGTAATCGCTTTTTGAAATAGAACCTCTACCTTATTATGATATGAAATCGCTTGCTTATTATATTCGTATGAAATTTTCTGCGTAATCATTCGCTCTTTTCCCCATATAGAATGCAATAAAGTTTCAATTTCTTCGCATCCTATCTCTGGTTGTTCCATTTCGAACGAGAATTCCAGCTTCATTTCACAACCTGGTATAAACTGAGGTACTTCTAATATTTCACCTGATAAATTCTTTGCATCAACAGATAGTGAAAACGTCGCCTCTACCATTGTTTTAAATGTTTCTGTTAGTTGAAATGAAATACTATACATACGACTTAATGAAGCAAGGTCCATCACATCTTTTCGATCTGTTACGAGAATATCACCGTGTAAATCGAAATCATAGACAGCTCCTTCCACAATTACCTTTAAATTTTCAAAAGCAGTTGGATCAAACATAATTTCCTCCAAAAAACAGGCGCCTTTCGATGGAAAGGCGCCACTTGATGTATATATAGTTTACAGATAAACGAGATGAATTACAACCTTTTAGAATAAACCTACTGCTTTTCCATCTTCATTTACATCCATTTGAAGTGCTGCTGGTTGTTTCGGAAGACCTGGCATAGTTAACATTGTTCCTGTTAACGCAACGATAAAGCCTGCACCGATAGATGGTTTCAGCTCACGAATTGTAACGATAAAGTCAGATGGACGACCTAATTTTGTTGCATCGTCAGAAAGAGAGTATTGTGTTTTCGCCATACAAACTGGTAGGTTACTCCAACCTTCTCCTTCATATTGAGCCAATTGCTTACGTGCTTTCGGAGCAAATTCAATATCTTTTGCGCCGTATACTTTTTGAGCAATTGTACGGATTTTTTCTTCTAATGGTAATTCTAATTCATAAAGTGGTGCGTAGTTGTTCTCACCTTTTTCGATTTCTTTTAATACTTTTTCAGCAAGGTCTACACCACCTTGGCCACCTTTCTCCCAAACCTCTGTTAAGGATACTGCATAGCCACGCTCATTGCACCATTCTTGTAAGTATGTAACTTCTGCATCTGTATCTGTAATGAATTTATTAATTGCAATTACGAAAGGAACACCGAAGCTTTGAATTGTTTCAACATGCTTCTGTAAGTTCTCCATACCTTTTGCTAATGCGTCTACATTTTCTTCTTTTAATTGATCTTTTGCTACGCCGCCATGCATTTTAAGCGCACGAATAGTCGCAACAATAACAACTGCTTCTGGCTTAATTCCAGCTGCACGAGCTTTAATATCTAAAAACTTCTCTGCACCTAAATCTGCGCCGAATCCAGCTTCTGTAATAACATAATCACCTAATTTTGCTGCCATTGTTGTAGCGATAACACTGTTACAACCGTGAGCGATGTTCGCAAATGGTCCGCCATGAATGATAGCTGGTGTATTTTCTAACGTTTGTACTAAGTTTGGTTTTAATGCGTCTTTTAATAATAATGTTAACGCACCTTCTACGCCTAAATCTTTAACTGTCACAGGTTGATTTGCAAAATTATAAGCGACAACAATGCGAGATAAACGTGCTTTTAAATCTTGAATATCTGTTGCAAGGCAGAATACGGCCATAATTTCAGATGCTACAGTAATATCAAAACCGTCTTCACGTGGTACACCTTGAACTGGTCCACCAAGACCAATTACTACGTTACGAAGGGCACGATCATTTAAGTCAACACAGCGTTTCCAAACGATTTTACGCGTATCAATTCCAAGTACGTTTCCTTGTTGGATATGATTATCAATAAACGCCGCTAATGCGTTGTTGGCAGTTGTAATCGCATGAATATCTCCAGTAAAGTGAAGGTTAATATCTTCCATTGGTACGACTTGTGAAAAACCGCCACCTGCTGCTCCGCCTTTTAGTCCCATCGTTGGTCCAAGAGATGGTTCGCGAAGTGCAATTACTGTTTTCTTACCAATTTTATTAAAAGCTTGACCTAAACCAACTGTTACTGTTGATTTACCTTCTCCAGCTGGAGTTGGGTTAATCGCTGTTACTAAAACAACTTTACCGTCTTTCTCATTTTGTAAACGCTTAAAAATATCAAGAGATAACTTACCTTTATAATGCCCGTATGGCTCTAATTCATCTTCTAAAATATTTAAATCAGTTGCAATTTCTTGAATCTTTTTCATACTTGCTTCTTGTGCGATTTCAATATCAGATTTAACTGTTGTAGTAGTTGTCATATACCCTAGTCCCCCTTTAATTGGTTCTGATGATATTGTATCAGTTTTTTGTATTTTCTGCACTTATTTACCTCCTAAAAATTCTTTCTTTTCTTTATACGTTTTTTAACATAAATACCCATAAGAATGTTAATGATTGTTGTAACTCTGTAGGTAGTTGACCTAACATCTTCTCATTTACTCCGCGCTTATACACACCGATGCCATCTACAACTTCAAAACCTTGTTCTTTCGCTAACTGTTCAAATTCCCAAGGCATCATCGTATTACAAACAACGTCTTTGCCGTATAAACGGGGATAACTGTTCTCACGAGGCTTTGCTGTCGGTCCTAAAATCGCAATACATGCATGACCATCTTTCTTTAAAACACGCTTTATTTCATTTAATGCTAATAATGGATTCTCGGTCCATTCTAATGAATTTATTGCCATAATCGCTTCAAATTGTTCATTTTCAAAAGGTAAGGAAGAAAGATCCCCTTTCACAAAAGATAAATTTGGCCCTTCTCCGCGTTCTTTACCTTTTTGAATCATTACTTCCGATAAATCTACTCCGACTGCTTTATAACCCGAGCCACTTAATTTATATGTACCGTATCCATCACCACAACCAACATCGAGCACTTGAGCTTCTTTTTCCACGTACTGCTCAAAAAATGGAATAATTGTACTTCTGCTACCACTGTCCCACATCTCTTGACTATTTTGATTCCAAAACTCTGCACTACTATCCCATTTCTTCTCTGCTGATTCGTGCCAATTAAATTTCGTCATACATTCCCCTACCTTCACGTATTATCATTCATTTCATTCTACATCATTTTCCAAAATTCCTGTTTATCTTCATAAGGAGATGTACAAGCTAACGATGGAATCTTTATTCTCCAATTTTTTCTTTACTTGGGTTTAACTCATACTCATGTTCTTCTCTTTATGAAAGATACTATAGGTACACCCAATTGAAAGAGAGGGATGTACATGCGAAGAAAGAGAAATCATCATTTTAAAAGTGGTGAAAAAAACGAAGAGTATGCAGCTGAAATATCACCAGCTGGCATTCCAATTAGACATAAGCGGAAAGAAATTGCAAATGAAATAGAAGGTACAAATACCGGTGCAATGGTTGGCTATGTCGCTTTATTTCTTTCGTTATTCTCCATCGCTTTTTATCCTGTCACACTCGGTTCGCTTGCGATTTTAATTGGCTTATTAGCTGTCAATTTCGGAGCGAGAACACTCGGGTATACAGCAATTGGCTTTGGTAGTTTTTCTGTTTTATTTACTTTACTTTATCCGCTTGCTTTGTCAGCGTTTTAAAAAAAAACACACCAAGTTATACTTGGTGTGTTCATTCATGATACAACATAATATGACCGCATCCACAACAATGCTTCGCTGTAATTTCTTGAAAGACTGGATAATTTTCTTCATCCCGATGCTCAATAAACACTTTTTCAAATCGATACATGTTAGGTGCATATGCCCAATCTTGTTTCGTACGTGCATATAACGTTGAGGAGAAAAACTCTTCTCCACCACAAACAATACATTCTTTTTTCATCTATATCCCTCCTATGCTTGTCTTACTCCATCTATATGAACATAAGCATAAAAAAAAGACCTTCTATTACTAGAAAGTCTTCTCTGAAACAAAAAGAAATGTACCAAACATTCCTACTCCGCTATATTCTTTCGTAACACCAGCTTCTGTTTTAAATGTTTGCTTTACAGTCATAAAGAAAACACCATTTCGTGTATCAATACCTTCAAACTGTAATTTCTCTTTTTTTCCATCTACATTTTGCATGCATTCAAAGCTACTCTCATCACATTTCAATGCATACTTATCTTCTAGATACAATTTAAAATCTGATTCTTTCGGACAAGTAATAAGTAATATTGCCACGAGAATAATACTTACAATACCCACAATTGTATAATATTTCTTCATTTGTTCTCCTTTCAAATGACAAGAAAACTTGACTTCATGCGCCAAGTTTTCTTAGTCCACAATCCATTGCCACTCTTGTTCTTTCTTGTCAAAAATGAGCCAACCTGTCTCTGTTGCTTCTTCTTTCAATTCATCAATATTATCTAGCACCTCATCCGTACTTTCATACGAACCAACTACATATACCGGAATTTCAAGACCTCTTCTTGACTCAATTTTCCCTGCTAGATCAATATAAAGACCATCTTCCATCAATGGAAGAAGCCCCATAATCACTTCTTTCGAAATTGCTGGGAAAATTTTTGATTTTTGGAAGAGAGCAAAACGTTTCTTACCGAAAGCACCGAGTTTATAAGGAATGACTTTACTTAACATTCCTACAAAGTCAGCAATTCTACGATAATACACTTTGTTGTACCACCCGTCATCATGTGAAAAATAAACAAACCTATTTTTCAATAGCGGAAAGAATGTTCTTGCAAGTGGTTCTTTTTTGTGAGCCAAATATAAAAGCTCTGCAATTTCTTTTGGCTCTAATTCATCTAAATCGCTTGCATCATCAAAATCTACCCAACAAAATTCATCAAATTCATCAATCTCTGCTTGAATTAACTTATGTATATTTTCTTCCTCAACATATTCAAATAAAGTATGATAATGAAAATCCGTCCATTCAAAGTTGTGCTTCAAAAGCAACACTTGATGAAGCGGTGAAGGGATGTTACTCGCAAACTCTTTAAACGTAATTCCTGATGTAATAAAACAATGACCCCGACGATTACCATTAATATATATCATATTCTTTACTTGGTCAGATCCTCCAGACAAAGCACCTAGCCACCTTCGTTTTGTATGTTTCAATTCTATAGCATATTTTAACATGAAAAATTTTAGAAACATAGAAAAAACTTCAAAAACTATTTACAATTTCATGTGTTTTATTACATACTGATTACAAGAAAAAACACCCGCTCATAAGCAGGTGTTTTTAAAGGATTTCATCTGGGTTTTGAGGGTGATGATTTCCATCTTTCTTTTCATCTTTTTGGAACATCGATTGAATTTTATCAATTGTTTGTGGAGCTAATTCAATCATTTTTTCTGCTAAATGTGTCGCATTTTGTAAATGAAGAATATTCACTCCATCTTTATTCACCACAAGAAATGCTACTGGTGTAATAGAAACACCACCCGCGCTCCCTCCACCAAATGCAGGGGTACCATTCGCTCTTTGACCGTCATTCGTCTGGAAATCCGAACCTCCTGCTCCAAAACCGAAAGCGACCTTAGAAACCGTTAACACCACACCACCGTCAGCCGTTTGAACAGGCTCTCCAACAATCGTATTCACATCGACCATTTCTTTTAAATTTTCCATTGCTGCTTTCATTAACCCTTGAATTGGATGATCCACCGTTCATAACCTCCTTTGTCATATCTTTCCTAGTTTTTCCGAAAGTTGGTGAACTAAACATAAAATTTTATATTGATTTTAAAAAACTTAAGTTGTAATATTTAGAAAAATAAGAAAGAGGTCTGTTCGTTATGATACGAAAATTAACAAAGAAAGATCATGAACAAGTATTCGCTTACCTAAAAGAAGAAGCCGCCCTTAACTTGTTTATTATTGGAGATATAGAAGCTTTCGGTTATGAAACAGACTTTCAAGAATTATGGGGAGTATTTAAAGAGAATGGAACATTAAAATCGATTTTACTCCGCTTTCATGATGCATTTATACCCTATAGTAAAGAAGAATTTGTTGCCTCTGATTATGAGGCACTTCTTTCCGCATATAAGCCGCTTAAACTCTCTGGCAAGTCAACTATTGTAGAAAGGTTTGAAACTTCTCCGAATATACAACTAGGTACCAAAAATGAAATGTATTTTTGTGAATGTCTAGACAATAATCACTTACAATACGTACTTTCTTTATGCCTTACGTTTCGATTTACTTTTTTTATTTTTCTTTTGATATCTTGGAGTTTCTCTTTTATGTTGCTCCCATGAAATGTTAAATAACGGAAATTTAAACCTGCAATACGCTAATAGCTGAAATTCTGCTGCACCTATGGCTATCGTATACATTAAAAAGGTCCCTACTACATACATACCTAAAGTATCAAACCCATAATCGTTATGAAAATATATCAAAATAAAAATAGTTGCTGCGTATAGTGTAGCCCACTTCATCATATTTCCTTTTGTTTTACTAAAGAAAGAAGCAGACCTTTCATCCATACTAAACGCACCTTCACTCGCTTGTTTAAACGTATCAAGCGTTGTCACAATATGAACAACAACTGCTCCTAAAAATAACAATCCTACATACAGTAATGTAACCTGATCAATTGAATTATTAGCTATTTTAGTAACAATCAAAGCTGCGAGTAATATTGTTGCCATTTGAAATGCATATAATAATACGACAAGTGTTTGTAACTTTTGAAATTTAAATTGAGCTTTTGGAAATAAATATAGCATGAAAAAAATTACTTGCAGAGCATATGCCAACACCTCTAGCTTAACAATTCCTATGTTAAGGAGAACCATACAGTACTCCCAACCACCTGATACAATAATAGAAAAAACGGCTATTGAACTATAAAGTATTCCTCCAAACATAAAACCCGCAGCACCTTCAGGACTTAAACGATCTTTACATGTCATCCTAAATTCATCTAAATCTTCTTCTTTTATATTCCACATTCAGTTTTTCACCTTCTATACGTTTCAATTATTTTTCGAACACTAAGATTCTATTAATATATTATTTATTTTTCGTTTTGAATTTCTTATTTTGTTTTCGAAATCTCCCACGCATTCTCTGATTCTCTTCCCACGTCATATTAAATGACTTGAATTTGAATCTACAGTACGCCAATAGTTGGAATTCTGCCGCTCCAATTGCAACCGCATACATTAAAACAGTTCCTACTCCATACATAACTAAAAAATCAATCGAATAATCATTTTGAAAATACATTAATATAAGAATTATTAGTGTATATATTGTAGCACCCTTTATCATAGTTCCTTTTGTTTTACTAAAAAACGAAGTGGATCTTTCATCACTACTAAACGCACCTTCACTTGCTTGTATAAATATATCAATTGTCGCCACAATATGTACTATGACTGCCCCTAAAAATAATAGCCCTGTATATATCCTAGCAATTGAATTATCAGCCATTTCAGAAACAACCGAAACCGCAAATAATATTGTTCCAAGTTGAAATGCATATAATAATATGATTAGCGTTTGTAACTTTTGAAATTTAAAACAAGCTTTCGGAAATAGATATATAATTAAAAATATAATTTGAACAATGTATAATACAATTTCAGTTTTAACAATAATTCTATCAAAAAGATTGTTATAGTAATCCAAACCTCCTACCAAAATAACAAACATAAATATCGAAATATAAAATATCGTTCCAAGCATAAACCCCGTCGCACCTTCAGGACTTAAACGGCCTTGACATGTCATCCGAAACTTATCTAAATCTTCTTCTTTTATATTCCACATCCTGACTCTTCACCCTCAATACAGTTTAAATAATTCTCATACACTTAAATTCTATTTCACTCTTATTTATTTTTCGTTTTGGATTTTGTATTTCGCTTTCGAAATCTCCCACGCATTCTCTCATTCTCTTCCCATGTCATATTAAATGACTTGAATTTGAATCTACAGTACACTAAGAGCTGGAATTCTGCTGCTCCTATGGCTACTGTATACATTAAAACAGTACCTATTACATATCCAATAAAAGTATCAAACGTATAATCATTATGAAAATAAATCAAACTAAGTAGGATTAATGCGTATATTGAAGCCACTTTTATCATAGTTCCTTTTGTTTTACTAAAAAAGGAAGCTGATCTTTCATTCATACTAAACGCACCTTCACTTGCTTGTTTAAACGTATCAATCGTTGTCACAATATGAACAATAACTGCTCCTAAAAATAAGAAACCTACATACACTAATGTAATTCGGTCAATTGTATAATCAGACATTCCAGGAAGAATTAGAGCCGTGAATAATATCGTACCTAATTGAAAGGCATATAATAATACGACAATCGTTTGGAACTTTTGAAATTTAAATCGTGCTTTTGGAAATGAATATAGAATTAAACAAATTATTTGCAAGCTATATAGCACAAGTTCAATTTTAACAATTGTTTTTTCAAATAAAGTAGTATAGTAGTCCCAACCAAAGGTTACTAAAGTACCCATGAGAAAAAACATCATTACTGAAACAAACACTATTGTTCCTATCATAAATCCTAAAGCACCTTCAGGGCTTAAACGATATTTACATGTCATCCTAAATTTCTCTAAATCCTCTTCTTTTATATTCCACATCCAATTGTCCCACCTTTAACTACATTCACTTAAATCATGTGGATTAAATATAAAAACCTTCTCATTTTGATGAAAAGAGAAGGTTTTCTTGCTGTTATACATTCATGCCATATTCAAAACTTTCCCTCTTGAAATAACGTATTATAGTTAATCTTTTAAATTTTATTTTCACTATTAATTTAGGCATTTTTACTTTTCTTAAAAAACACCAAATATGCAAATAACGAAGAGATTAAGAGAAATATACCCGCTCCTATACCCTCATATATTTTAAAGTAAATAGCAGCGATTATTACAAATATGGACATTATTATTATTAGAATCATTGTATATTTCATTATACACTCTAACGCTTTATAGATAGATACTATTGTCCTTTCAAAAAAACTTTTCTCTGTTTCCAAAACATTTCGATCCTTATTCAAATTAACAACCTCCTCTTTTTACAAATTAACTTTTGAATAAATTTCCCCCTTCACAAAATGTTCAATTGCTTCTTCCATATCTTCGTAATGAAAATAGTATTCTTTCGAAACAACATTTGTATATGCAATACTTTGTCCTTCAATTATCATTTTATTGTTTCACCTACTTCAATTCCTTTACGCCCTACGTTTCGATTTATTTTTCTTTTGGTATCTTGGAGTCTCTCTTTTATATTGCTCCCATGATATATTAAATGATAGGAATTTAAATCTACAATACATTAATAGCTGAAATTCAGCTGCACCGACAGCAATTGTATACATTAATACAGTACCCACTACATAAAGGACTAAAACATCGAACGCATAATTAGTATGAAAATAAATCAAAACAAGAAGGGTTAGTGCATATAGTGTAGCCCACTTCATCACATTCCCTTTTGTTTTACTAAAAAATGAGGTGGATCTTTCATCCATACTAAACGCACCTTCACTCGCTTGTTTAAACGTATCGATAGTTGTCACAATGTGAATAATGACTGCTCCTAGGAATAACATACCTACATATATTAATGTAATTCTGTCAATTGAATCCTTAGAAATTCCAGGAAGAATCAACGCTGTGAATGTTATAGTACCTGATTGAAATGCATATAATAATATTACAAAAGTTTGTAGTTTTTGTAATTTAAAACACACTTTTGGAAATGAATATAGAATTAAAAACATTATTTGTAAGCTATATAACACAATTTCAATTTTAACAATTGTTTTGTCAAAGAAAGTATTATAATACTCCAAGCCCCCCATAAAAATAAAAAACATAAATACTGAAGTATAAACTATCCCTCCAATAAAGAAAACCATAGCACCTTCAGGGCTTAAACGACTGCTACATGTTGCTCGAAATTCATCTAAATCTTCTTCTTTTATATTCCACATCCAAGTGTCCCACCTTTAACCACATTCATTTAAATCATGTAGATTAAAAATAAAAACCTTCTCATTTTGATGAAAAGAGAAGGTTTTATTAATCTCAGACATTTTTATACTATAATAACGATTCTTTTTGAGCTATTTCATAGTGCTCTGCTATTTTTTTACACATCTTTTTATATTCCAGCATCCACTCTGCTATTTCTTCTATCTCTTCATCAGTGGACTTTTTCTTATATTTAAAACCAATCACTTTCATATCCGAAAACACTTCTTCTTCCATTTCTTCATCTACCGGAATACATTGGATAATAACTTTCGTTGTGTTTGAGACTTGTACAAAAATTTCAAATGTGCCAACAAACATAGCAACCGTTCGGAATAATTCTTTATTACTCATATATAAAACCCTTGCAAGTTCTTCTGCAAGTTCAGGATATATAAACAATACATCAATCATTTCAGCAGCTATTATGCAATCATCTACTGATACTTTCTCCAATATTTGCTGCTTAATTAATTCCCCAGTTTTATCCTCACACTCTTGTTGAAAATACACAGTTTTTTCTTTTGAAAATAGCCACATATGTAGACCCCTTCCTACTAAAAACAACAATTAGAACTCTTAATTCAAGAATACCTTTATATTATTCTTCTATAAAACGAAACTAAAATCAGGTTTTTACTTTTCATATTTCCAGAACTAAAAGTACACTAAATTATTATTGTGTATCCACTGCAATTTTTATTTCAACATACTGTAGCTCTTCATCACCGCTAAAAATATGATAAATAGGTGAAATCATATCAAGTTCATTATCTTCCATATACTGAAGCATCTCAGCATATGCATACTCGGTTAATGTTTCATAATCTCCTGTCAATCGTTTCACAAGCATGTCATCTACATAGTAGTAGCTTCTAAATTTCATTGTTTCTAATGGTGGAACTTTATCCTCATATATCGGCATAAATAATTCAATATACATATTTTCATCTGAAGGAACATTTTTCAATGCATAAAATAGTGGACCTTTTACTGTTAAGTTCGCTTTTTCTATTTCTAGCATAAAATCGTCAATCGAATCTTTCATATAGGTATAATGAATATAGTATTCTTTTGAAACAACATTTGTATATGCAATACTTTGACCTTCTATAATCATTTTACGGTTTCACCTACTTCTATAATAGGAGCATAAATATCTAACCATGTATCACCGTATACATCTAAGCATACATGATAAAAACTACTATCTAATTTAATATGGTTTTGATTTGCCACCTCGTGTATTAACTTATACACATCTTCAATATCACCATCTTCATCCGTAAAACGCACACTTAAAGCATCTTCAATTATTAAACCATCAATGTATTCATATGCAGAATCTCCCCCTAGTTCCACACGTTCATTTACCGGAACACAATATGTATATTCACCATATGCTGGTTCATTTTCAAGTGGTTTATATTTAAAGAGAACCGGTCCTACTGCATAAATCCCATTATGAATAACTTGACTTCTCAGCGCAATAGCAGGTAGTAACCAATCTTCTTTTTTGACGACTTGAGTAATACTAATTAAATTTAATAGTGATAATGCTTTATATTGAACTTTCACAACATCTACTCCCCTTATCTTTATTTCTTTCTAATTCGAATAGAAACGTGCAATTTCTCATTTCATACACATAAATTAACAAC
Organism: Bacillus cereus group sp. BfR-BA-01383; assembly: GCF_022663495.1. Taxonomy (NCBI): domain Bacteria; kingdom Bacillati; phylum Bacillota; class Bacilli; order Caryophanales; family Bacillaceae; genus Bacillus; species Bacillus cereus group sp. BfR-BA-01383. The sequence continues at coordinate 88,161 of NZ_JAKUFP010000005.1, read as the reverse complement.
TTATGCTATAGCAAAAATTCATTTCTTTTATTATCTACTTTTCGACTTGTTTTTTTTATTATATTTTCTAAATTTCTGTCGTTCTCTCTCATTCTCTTCCCATGTCATATTAAATGATTTAAATTTAAATCTACAGTACACTAAAAGTTGGAATTCAGCTGCACCTATGGCTACTGCGTACATTATAATTGTTCCTACCACATACAAAATTAATGTATCAAATTCATAATCATTATGAAAATAAATTGTCATTAGAAGGACTAATATATAAACCGTGCTACATTTTATCAATTTTCCTTTTGTTTCACTAAAAAATGACCGAGACCTCTCATCCATACTAAACGCACCTTCACTTGCTTGCTTAAACGTATCAATTGTTGTCACAATATGAACGATAACTGCTCCTAAAAATAATAACCCTACACAAATTAAAGTCATACGATCAATTGAATAATCAGTCATTCCAGGAAGAACTAACGCTGTAAATGTTATTGTACCTAGTTGAAATGCATATAATAATACAACGAGCGTTTGTAACTTTTGAAATTTAAAACGAGCTTTCGGAAATAAAAATAGTATTAAAAAAATTATTTGTAAACTATATAAAACTAATTCAATGCCAACAATTATTTTGTCAAAAAGGGTTGAATAGTAATCCCAACCAGCTGTAACTAGCGCTACGAAAATAAAAAACATCAATAATGAAACAAAAATGATTGTTCCCATCATAAATCCCGTAGCCCCCTCAGGACTTAAACGCCTTCTGCATGTCATTCTAAATTCATCCAACTCTTCCTCTTTTATATTCCACATACACTATTTACACCTTCCTTGTAGCCGAATTATCAAAATAGCTCCCCAAGTTTTGTTGTTATTTTTTTCACTCCTTTTTTTGTAACATCAATTATACTGTCTCCTCCAAGCCTGTCCCATTTTTTATTCAACAGCGCTGTACCAACTACTGCCACCCCAGCTCCTACCACAGTACCAACAGGCGGAAGGAAAAACGATCCCGCTACAGCGCCAGTTGCAGCCGCTCCGGCAGTTGCTCCAATATCTACTGCTGAATCTGTTGCTATATCAACTATATCATGTCGTTGCCAACCATCTTTCTGAGCATCTGCAATATTATTTCCAACTGACACAACCGCTCCAAATATAGCAGCCCCTTTTAAAAACTTACCAGTTTTTCCAAGTTCTTTGAAGGCTTCTTTCCATTGTCCAGGATGTAAATCTTTTAACCCTTTTACATACTCCGTTTTAAACGAACTCCATCCCCTTTCTTTAATTGCAATAGATAATCCTTTTTGCCCCCAATCCCGATGGAATTTGTGAAAATCTTGAAATTCTGGTAATTTATAAATCCCTTTTCTTGCTTTTCTTACTTGTTCATTCGTGATTCTCGAATTTTCTACACCATCCATTTTAAGCCCATTTTTCACGTAACGAAATATACTATCATCACTACTATCCATCTTCAGTAATTTGAATACTTCCACTAAATCTTCTTTTTGACGTGTTGATAGTGTAAACTTCCCTTTTCCTTTTCGACCATCAGGATCAAAAATCGCTTTAAAATCATAATTCTTTTTAGAATAATACATACGAGCAAAGGCACCTATTAAAAATTTTGTTCCTTTTTGTTGTATATCAAACGCCGTCATATGATTCGAAATACCATTTATTAAGTTTCCATTCCATCCACCAGCCATAATTTTTTCGACTATCTTACTAGAAAAATCTCCATTGGCTGCTTGTATTTCTTTCATTCCCTTTTCTAATGAACTTAACATTTCATTAAAATGTTGAAGTTCATTTTGCTGACTATTATACGTTTCTAATTTTTCTAGCGTATCACTAACTTCCTTTTGACTTTTTTGGATTCCTTCAGATATGCCTGAAGATGATGGATACTGAGTTGGGACAATGTCTGCTATAGTCGATATAGTTTGTTTTGCTTCTTCATTAGATTGATCAAATTCATTGCTGTATCCATTAATTTTTTTCTTTACATTATCTAAATAGTTCCCATAAATCTTTGTGTCACTGTCAATATCAACTGTACTATTAAAATTCTCTATTGCTTTTTGAAATTCATTTTTCAGCTCTTCCGCTGCAATTTGAAATCCAGCAATCGTAGTACCATGTACTCTAGAAAAATACCCCTTTATTTCATCTGCTGCTTTCCCTTGAAAAGAATTAAGTTGGTTCAAATCATCTATTTTCCCTAATAAAGTTTCAAAATATTGATTTAGTTCGTCAGCACTTGTTTGAAATCTTTTTTGTAATTCGTTTACTTCTTGTAATTCAATATTTTTATCCACGTTTCTCTCCCCTTATTTCATTTTTACGTAGAATGTTTTTCTAGTGCTGCTGTATACCAACTTTTAGTTCTTGCCCAAGTTTTGCATCTTTCTCTACCATTTTTGCTCCAATTTCTTGCACTCTACTTATATCATTTTCTAACAATTTCTCATATCGCTGAACTTTCTGTGAAAGTTTTTCAATCGCTTCACAATATTTTTTCAGTTTACTTAAATTCGTACGATGTAATTGCATACCATTAAATTTAGTCTTACCTAAATCACTAGCACCACTTTTCAATTCACTTACTTTTGCATCAAATACCCCTTTATTTAATTTAATTTCCCCCATTTATCATTTCCCCGCCTTCTGTACTTCTACTTGAATACTAGCGTCAACCATTGAAACACTTCTACTTAAAGAAAGAATACTAGACTCACATGTAGCGATTTCTCTTTCAAGCCGCCGTATGGCTTGATCGATGTCTTCTTGAACTCTCCCTAGTTCTCCGATAAACTTCCCTAAATTCGAAATGACTTGTTGTTCATAAGTTTCTTTAAAAGTAGTTGCTCTTTGCCCTTTCCAACTACTCTCGTTTATTTCTAAAGACTTAAACTGCTCTTGATTTTGTTTAATTGCTTCAAGATTATTTACAAATTTCCCCTTAGCAGTTATTAGCCTTCTTAGTTTCATTTGTAATTCAGCCAATTGCCCTTGTTGATGACTTATACTACTTAATAAACCAGATTTTTGACTATTTAATTCCTCTATCCCCATGCAAATCCCCCCTTAAATAGTTGGCACTTTAATTCTAGTAGCAAAACGATTTTCAACAAAATACCCTTCAAATGGATTTAATTTTGTACTACTTAAATCTTTATTAGATACATCAAAGACCATTTGGCCTGATGATTTTCTAAGTAAAATAACATGAGATTGCGTTTTTATTGTTTTTGAAACTAAATCGTATCGACTGTCAATTGAATCAACATCACAGCCAATTACGAAGTGGATACCCATAAATGCACCATTTGTTATTAATTCCGCTAAACTATATATATCGCTATCTTCTAAATTACTTAAAATATCATTTACATCTGCAATTACGATTACAATCGGCTTAAATTTCTTAATAAATTCGGCCGGGTTCACTGTTTCACTTGATGCTTCCTGCTCCTCTTTAAACGCCGCTTCTCTTGATTTATAAGCATTTGTAACTTGTTTAATCGTTTTCTCAATTCCTGTTTTTTCAGCTACATATAAAGCAGCGCTCTCTCTATAGTTTGAGAAATTACGTGTTCTTGTATCAATTAAGCCTAGGTCAAAGTGTCCACTGTCAGCTAATTGTTGAAGGAATTGATGAACTACATTTTCAACTTCATCTTTCTTGATTCCCCCTACAACAATATTAGCCGCTTCCGTTAAATCTAATTCGAGAGGCGTAACGCTTTCTGTTTCTACACCAAATGTTAGTTTGCCTGCTTCAATAATTTTTCTTGTTTCTGGCCATGCAATAAATTCTTTATATTCCAGAACTTCAGGCACCATAGGAATTGCTTTCGGTCTTTCTCCATCCCAGAAGGAATCCATCTCTTTTCCTTCAGCCTGTATATTTTCAATTCGAGTAAGTACATCTTCTCCATCTGTCGGTAAAGCTGTTTGGAAGATTGTTGGTTCGTCAATTTTGACTAAACCACGTCCTGCTAATTCTTCAATTTTCAAGTCCGTTCTTCCTACAATAGCTCTAGATTCTGCCTCATCTATCATATATAGAGCAATTTGTAGTTTAATATTTGTATTTACTTGTACTCTCAACGCATTTTGACGTGTAGCCGTAAGCATTAAATGAATTCCTACCGCTGCCCCTTCACGTACAATTTGTGCAACAATGCGTTCAAAGTCTTCGACAAATCCAGCTTCTCTAACAGAATCATAGTTATCTAACGTAATTAATACTGTTGGTAATACTTCTTTACTAGCTCTCTCATACATTTCAAGACTCGCAACGCCATATTTACTTAGCAATTGCTTTCTATCTTTTAATAGATCTTCTATGCGGCGAAGAAATTTCTCGCATTTTTCAACTTGGTCTAGTGTAATGATGTCTGCCACATGCGGTAAAGATTTTAATGGCATTAAACCGTTTGTTCCGAAGTCTAATAAATACACATGCAAATGCTCCGGACTATGCTGACGAGCTACATCCATAATGACTGATTGTAAGAATGTTGATTTTCCGTAACCCGGACTTGAGAAGACTGCTACGTGTCCGTCTTTACTAATATCTAATGTTAATGGTGTTTGTGATTGTAATTCAGGCTGATCTAGTAGACCAACTGTTGCTTGTAATGGTTTCTTTTCTTTCGTCCATGCTTCTTTGAACTGAATAGCGTGTAACTCTTGTAAATATACGCTTTCTGGAAGTGGTGGTAACCACGGTCTTGCTAATGCCTCAATTTCATTTACTTCTGCGTAATCGTGAATGTAATCAATAACAGCATCTAGCTCAGATGGTACGCTTATTACTTCTTTACTACTACCAAGTCCACTTAAGTCTTCACTTAATATTTCATATTGTCCTAGATCATTTATTGCATATATTGTTGCGTCTAAATGTTCTTTATCCTCTTTATTTTCTACATAGTCCGCCCCGCTCCAAGCTGATTGGAATAGTTCATAAATTTCATTATTCCCAACTTGCAAGTAAGCACGTCCTGGTAATGTAATTTCAGCTGCATCTGGTGTTTTTAAAATTTCATTACTATCTGACGTATTTTGAACTTTCAGTGCTAGTTTAAATTTCGAGTTACTCCAAATTTGATCATCTACAACACCGCTCGGTTTTTGTGTAGCTAATATTAAATGAATTCCAAGCGAACGACCGATACGCGCTGTTGAAACTAGCTCTTTCATAAATTCTGGTTGTTCTGACTTCAGTTCCGCGAATTCATCACTAATTAAAAATAAATGCGGCATCGGTTCACTTACTAAGCCTTCTTTATACAGTTTTTGATACTGATTAATATGGTTTACATCATTTTCACCAAATAATCGTTGTCTTTTTTGTAATTCAGCTTTAATTGATGCGAGCGCTCTCATACTTTGTGCTCCATCTAAGTTCGTAATTGTTCCTAATAAATGCGGTAAGTTTTTGAATAAATTCGCCATACCGCCGCCTTTATAGTCAATTAGTAGAAAGGCCACTTCGTAAGGGTGGAAATTAACTGCTAGTGATAAAATATACGATTGTATAATTTCCGACTTACCTGAACCGGTTGTACCTGCTATTAATCCGTGTGGCCCGTGAGCTTTTTCGTGTAAGTTTAAGTTTACAATATCTTCTTTACCACGTAATCCAAGTGGTACAGCTAAAGATTTATGTGCTGCATTTTTCTGCCAGCGACTTGTAATATTAAGTTCTTTTACTTTTTCAACACCGTACATTTCTAAAAATGTTACGCTTTCTGGAATACTATTTTTTAAGTTTTGCAAATGATTTAACGGTGCTAACGCTCGTGAAACATCTTCTAAATTGAAACCTTTCGGTACGTGATTTAATTTAAATTGACGGTTAACAAGCTCTCCTTGTTCTAATATGATGTTACCGTGCTTTGCATCTCTTATATCTATTACCGTTTTCACGTGTTCCGGTAAACTTTGCATAACATCTTGTACAAATACAAGTGATACACCTAATTGACTCGGATCATCATTAAAGAATTCCATAACAACATGGTCTAGTATTAGTTTTTCATCTGTAATGAGAACGACATAGTGCGGTGCAAAGTACATTTTTTCATTAGTTGAACTTTTTTCATCTAGTTTTAGCTTTCGTTCTTTCAATATTTGATACAAACTATTTAACACTTGATCACGACTACGATCATGGTATACAAATCCACGTACATTTATATCGCGAACACTTCCATGAGGTAACCAGCGCATCCAGTCCCACTTCTCCTTTTCTTCTTCAGGAAAAATAGTAATAAACTGCAAGTCATAATAACTATGGAATAAAGCGGTTTGTACAACTAATAATTGTAATTGTTCTAACACTAAAGAGCGTTGTCCAATATAGCCAACCGGTCCATTTATCAAATCTGTTACAACAGGTACTTCTTCCAAAGTAAGATAACGCTGTCTTAGTTCACGTGCTATATCAATTAACTCATCTTTCGTTTGACTAAATTCTTCTTCATTAAATTGGATTTCAAAACTCGTATTAGCTTGTCCTGTCCCAACGCTAAATGTTAAGAAATCATGATGTAGCATTGTTTTTTCATATATACGTGGATTTACTTGCACAGCCATATTACGTATTACTTCAACATTCGGATTATGATATTGCAATGCATGACGCTGCTTTTCACTTTCTGCATGTAAATCTTTCGTTTTTTGTTTTATATACTCTCTATAACTTTTATCACGTTCAACAATGTCGATTTTATATTGCTTTAAATTTTTTATATATGATGTGACAGAGACAATGATTGTTACTAACGTCATCGCAATCGAAGCAATAATAAACATTCCGTATTTCATAAAAATAGCAAGTAATACGGTTACGACAATCATGACAAGAGAAGGTGCAATGATTCTCGCCAAATGCTCCGTCGGTTTTGACGGCATACTTGAAGGTTTTGCGATTGTCATTTTCTCTTCTGGTTCACGGTAAATAATACGTGGTGAACGATGATAATCCGGATAACCACTTTGATAATTCGTTTCTGATTCTACTAAAATAGGTAATGTAGATTTCACGTTGCCTTCTGAAGAGAGTACTTGAATATCTTCACTACCAATCTCCACTAAAACACCATCAAAATATAATTGGTCTCCTGCTTCTAACATAACGCTATCTTGTAGCTTCGTATAATTATGAAATACATCCCCGTCATATACATTCACTTTAAAAGAATCATACAACGTTTCACGAGATAGCATTAAATCTACACTAGTCCCGCTAATAGAAATATCATCATAACTGTTTTGGCTCAATGTAAGAGAATGTTTCGTTCCGATATCAAACACTTTAGTTGTGCCAACAATAGATATAAAGATTCTCAAGCTCACGTCTTTTGTTTTCCCAATCTCAAATTCCTTATTGAATTCGATCAATTGATTGTGTATCATCCAAGCGTTTACTTCATTATTCCACTTTAACTCTACTTCTTGTTCTAAACTAGGATTCGTAATATCATTTGTCCATTCTTTTCCAATCGACACTATTGATTGCTCATTTGGATGTAATGTGCACTTATATATTTTGTCTCCATAAGTCAATACTAATAGTTGCTCCATGCGTGTTCACTGCTCCTTTTCAACTGTCTCATCAAGTGCTTGCTTACTCTTTTGTCTCTGTGTTCGACGAGTCTTTATCGTTTGATGATTTGCCATATTTCTTTTGATATTCATCTAATTGTTGCTCATATGTTTTTAACTTTTGATCACGCTCTTCTCCTGATAAATCCGGATTATTTTTCAGCGATTCAATTTGTTTAACAAGGCCGTACATAATAAGCTGCGGATCATCAAGTGTCTTAGCTAAATCTAATGATTTATCAAAATTACCTTTTCCGTTATACATCCAATAGAGCAAATACTTTTCATCACTTTTCAAACTAATATTTTTCATAATTGATTTCTTTTGATCTTCACCTAGTTTTTCAACTGTAATGTATGCAAATGCTAACTCATATTTAGATGCAATCGGTAATGATTCAAATTCCTCTTCATTTAATTGCGTAATTACTTTGTCATAATCAGTTGCTATGAAACTCGCATTTGCTTCTAACAATTTATTTTGATAAGGAAATTTTATAAAAGTGAAATATATTAAAGGAGCAGCTAAAATAACTGTCGCCGCTATGAAGGAAAAAGCTAAGTATTTAAACGATTTATAGCTCTTTTTAGGTACTAACTGCATATTTTTTTCTGTTTTTGTTTGTTCCTTCTCAAAGCTGTCATCAAGAAACTGCAGTAATGCATCTAAGCTTTCCGTTTGAGCAACTGTTTGTTCAAATGTTGTCTCTTTTGCATCTTTTAGTAACCCAGCATACAAATCATCAAAATTGTGCTTTCCGGAGAATAAAGCAATAATTAGACACTTATATTGCGTTAAAAATTGCTCTTCTAATAACGGGGTTGGTGGAACAATATCTCGAATTCCTCTATGTATAATACTTGGCATTAAATTCGCATTAAAAACTATATTGTCTGGATGTAAAAAGAATGTGATTCGCTTATTTAAATATTTACGAAACTGCGCAACATTTCGAAGCAGTCTTAATTTCTCATTTCTTCCCAAACGGCCAAGGTCTTCCCATTTATATAATTTTTTGTCCAATTGAAATATAAACGTAAACATATCATCTGTTTCTTCTATTGTTAATGGTACAAATTCAGATGATGCGCCCATAATTATATCGAATTGACGGAAATCTTTTATACGTGTTTGAGATTTTGTCATCTCCAATTTCCAAATTTCTTTTTCTATTTGAAATTGATAGCTCATTGCATCAATTTGAATTGTTTTTTCCGTCATTTTTATCCTCTTCTCCTTTTCTTTATAACCCGTAATAACTTATTTTCAAATAACTAAAAGTAAGAAATATTCTTTATAAAACTTGTAAAATATCTCCATCTGTTATTTGGTGATCAATTAAACGATCATTATCTGTTAAAACAATTGACTTATTTTTCACTTTCATTACAAAATGTGAACCATTATGATTATCAATCTTTAAAGTATCTATTAAATTTTTCAATAAATATTTAATAGATTGATGATTTGGAATACGTAAATCATATGTATTTCCATTCCATTTACTAAAATCTACTGTAACGTTAATATGCGTTTGTATTGCCATTACTTTACCTCCAACTTTTTCGAAGAACCGTATAAATACCGATGCATATAAGTACAACGCTGCCCCCTAACAATATTATTATTGTTGTACTGATTGGCTTTTCATTCATTGTTTGATTACTCGCTACTTCATCAGCGCTTTTTCTCACAACGTATTCATTACTAAACAAACTATTTTTCGTATCTTTAATACTATTTATTTCTTTTTGTTTTATAAAAAGAGAATCTCGCAAGGATTCCATCTCTTTTTGTTCTTTCTTTTTCTTTTGCTGAATTTCTTTTTCTATTTCTTCATTAAATAACTCAATCGATGCTTTATCTAATTCTGTTTCCTTATGTTCCTTTTTATTTTTTTCTTGGTCTTTATCTTCAAAGCGGTCTACTTTAAACTCAATCTTTCCATCATCACCAAGATAACTGTCAGCCGCGCTCCTTATCGGTAGCGCGACAAACAGTAAAAGGAAACAGATAAATGATAACTTAGCCACTATGCTCCATTGTTTGATCATTTACTTCTTTTTCCTCCCATTTCTTATGCCATACAAATAGATTACAAGCCAATCCAATAATGGCAATTACAAACAATACAATAAAAATAACTTTTCCAGTATCTTTACCGCTAATAAAATCATTTAGAAAACTTTCGATATACTGAAGCGGTGAAAATTGACGTATCTTTCCGACAGTGGAAAGTTGATCTACTTTACTTCCAACTGCCTCAGTTAAAAATAAATACATACTTAAAAATACTAATAAGATAAACATCCCTACCATTTTTATTTGTCGCAGTAAGTATGTTGAAACTAATACAAACGCCATCATAATGATTGTGATAAACGCAATCCAAAGTAAACTTTGATCCTGACCGAACTTTAAAAGACGCCCTGAAATGCCCCCTATGATTATCCCTTCCACAATCGATATTCCGAATGCTACTACTGTAGTTGGTAAATTCATATCAATTAATGAGAATTTCTCTTCAAAATGATCTGTTTGCGTTCTTTTCTTTTCTTGATTCGCAATTGCGTATGCTGTAAATAACGCAACGATAAAACAAGTTAATACGATTAAGTATGGTGTAAAAGCATTACCAGCTACAATTACCCCATCATTTTGTTTTTGAACTGGACTAGATAAAAACTCATATAACATCTCATTTTGACGATCTCCAATACGACTATTCGCCAAAATCTTCGTAAAGTTTTTCGAGAATGCTTTATCATCTTCCATTTTCTTCGTAAAATCATTTAATAAAGAATCTGCTTTCGAAACAATTGTCGTTCCACTTTCTTGAATTTCTTTTGCTTGTCCATTAATTTGGTCAAATGTTTTATACACTTCATCTGATGTCGCTAAACTATGCTTCGAACTCTCCACTAATGACTGAGTTTGCATCGTTAAAGATTTAATACCAGAGTCTAACGATAGTACAGCTGTTTGCTCACCAGCATTATTTGTTGTTAACACTTGCTGTTCTTCAACTAGCTTTAAGCTACTCTCACGCCATTTCGCTAAACCTTTTAAATATTCTCCTAAATTTTGATTCATACTAGTTGCTTGCTGCGTCGTTTCATTTAATTTCTCCGCTAGTAGCATTGAATTTTGATCTGCACTAGTAATGAGTTGTTGGTAAGAGTCTATTTTTTGTTTTAAACCTGTCATATCTAGTTTTACTTCACTAGTAATACTAGCTGCAACAAGGTTTGAAATTAAATCATTTACACTTTGTTTGTTTAACATATAGTACATAGAATGATCAGTCGCAATTGCATCTAAACTTCCCTCTTCAAGCTTAGGACTCACATCATTCGTTCTTAAATCAATTCCATAATACATTTGGTAAAGGCTCATTAAACCTTGATAACTTTGGACGGTCTCCACTGCTTCTTTAATTAATACATTAGATGTATTATTTGTTAGCTTCTCAGTTTTTTGATGTACGATATGATTATTTGTACGTTCAATTACTGTTGAGCCACCACCTTGATTTTGGTTTCCACCGGTTCCGTTATCTGTTCCGTCTCCCGGGTTTCCTCCAGTTCCGTTGTCTGTCCCCGTTCCGCCTCCTGGGTTTCCTCCGGTTTCGTTATCTGTTCCCGTTCCACCTCCTGGGTTTCCTCCGGTTCCGTTATCTGTCCCCGTTCCGCCTTCTGGGTTTCCTTCGGTGTTATTGTTACTCTGTTCTGTTTTTTGAATGATAGGCTTTTTAACAGTGTTTACTAGCGGCATTATTCCATACTGCGTTTTATTAACTACATTTTCCACCTTACTATTTTCTGTTTGTGTTCCTTCATTCTCTTTATTTGGTTCTTCTTTTTTAGGTTCTTCGTTTCCAGAACTAGTTTCTTTCTCGTAATTCCCATTCAATTTCCATTCCCACGTTACAGGAGAGAAAACATCTATATTGACGCTTGGATCTATTAACTTCAAACGAAGGCTAATATTTAAATCTCCTTCATTACGCGCAGATATTGCAACTGCTCCGTTTTGCAAAAATTCACTTGTACGGTCCACACCATCAATTAATAGCGAATCTGTACTTCCATATAACTCAAAGCCACTAGGAATACTTACATTCATAGTTTGCGAAGAATCCATTCCAGTTACTTTTGCTGTATCACTGAATGTAATTCCATCTTTAAACAAACTTTCTTTTACTTCTTTAATTGAATTTCCTAAAGATATTTTATTTACAGGGTCATAATAAAAATTATTTTCTTTATTATATTTATTTGTAAATTGGATTACGTTTTTCAGTTGTAATTTCGTTACATCAGGCAAATCACTTTGAACGATTTCTTCCATGTTTAAACTAGGCAACTTTGTAATTAAATTTTCAATTTGTTGCTTGATTCGAATATCTGGTTGTTTCATTAACGAATTTATAACTACTTCGTGTTGTCCATCATTTGAAATAGACTTTTGTAATCGTTTAAGGATTGTCGCTTGAATGTCACTCTCTAACTTCCCTGCAAGTTCTGTATCATATTCTGATACTTGTTTTTTTACATCTGTTAAATATTTTTGAATTGCTGAAGCATCTGCTAAAATATTAGGATCTTTCTCTGAAAGCGTAAATTGATTTGCGATAATTTTATTTGCAGATTCCAATGCGCTTAACTGTTTTAAAGCATCGCCTGTATTTATATCGCTCATATATTGATTAAATTGATTTGTAAAATTATTCGCTAACAGATTATTATCAGTTTGCATTTTTTGAAAGTTATTAAATCCTTCTAAATACGTATTATTGGATTTATTCCCTTCATCTAAAGCTTGTCCAAACCCTTTTAAAACATCCTGAAATCCTTTAAAACTATTAACAGAAATTCCTGTATAGTCTTGTACTGTTTTAAATTGGTTTGTGTAATTTGCCAACGGGCTATGTACATCTTTTTTATACATAGTCGTTTGAGTGGTCCCTTTTTCAATTATTTTACCTATATTATCTTGTGCACCTTGCAATTTACCGATAATACTCGCAAAATAAACGTCGATGATTTGCTTATTGAAGTCCTCTAAAATCATAGAAGCTGTATTTTCAGCCTCAGCTTTCAAATCTTTATTCCCAGTTGCGTTTACTTTGTAGTTTAACGTTAATTTCTCTGGAAGTTCTGAATCAATCGCAACGGCCTTCCGAGAAAAATCATTAGGTATTACAATCATCATATTGTAATTATTATTTTTCAAACCGCTCTCTGCTACCCCGCGACTAACTACGTACCATTCTTGTTTCGTATTTTTATTTACATTTTTAACAAATTGATCTCCAAACGCTATTTTATTCCCTTCAAATACAGTTCCTTGATCTTCATTTACTAATGCAACTGTCATTTTTGGCGTGCTATTCTCATTAGCTTTCTTAACATTTTGATTTAATGCTAAATAGGAGACTCCTGTTGATAGCACAAGAGCTAAAATAATAAACAACAAGATGCTCCACTTAAACTTTTTCACTACTTATCACTCCTGCGGCTACGAGTCTATTAAGTTAAGGACTCCTTATCTTACTCTAGTTTTAAAGTAATTTAGCCATACAACGAAAGTTGCATGGCTAAATTACTGGTTTCTTTTTACTCGTTTTTATTGTAGACCGAAATTACGAGAAAGATCTTCGTCATGTCTAGCAACAGCTTCTGCAGTTTTATTAAGCTGCATATTAATTTCTTGTAATAGCTGAGCAAAGTTTTGTACTTTTGGCTTTAATTGATTGAACTGTTGGTCAAAACCTTCAAAAGCACGACCTTCCCATTCTCCTCTTAATTCATTTTGTAAGTTTTGTAACTGACGTAAAATGTCCTCAATTTGATTTGCACCTTGTCCATATCGAGTCGCTTTCGATTTAAGCTCCTCTGGTGACATGCGAATTTGTCCTGCCATTATTAAATCCCCCTTAAAATTTAAAAATAGTAAAATTAACCCATCATCAATTCTACAAATTGATTATATCAATAATTTAAAAATTTCTAAACAAAAAAATGATATTTTTCCAAAATTTCTCTTTTACTATAATAACATTATATTATATAATATTGATTTATCTATTTTTTAATCACACTCTATACATTTAATATAAACCTCCTATCATATTATTTGATAGGAGGTTATTATAGTTGTTTATTGTTTATTGTTCTCACTTCAAAGTCATTATCACTTGCCTTTCAACAAACCCAAAATCTTTATACATCTCTTTTGCAAAATTTCCAGCATATACATTCAAACGAATTTCTGAATACTTTTCCTTCAATTCCTTAATACCAGCTTCCATCAACTCTCGTGATAATCCTCTCCCGCGATATTCTGGAAAAACGTACAGCTCATATATAAATCCAAGTTTTTCACGAGAAAAATAGTCTACATTTTCTCCTATTAATATCCATCCTAGTACTTTATTTTCTTCTTTAATGACTAAATAATATGCTCCTTTTTCTATAATCGGCTTTGTAATTTCAAGGGCTTTCTCTATACTTAGCTGACAGTTCCCTCTCGTCCCTTCAAAAAGTGATTGAGTTGTATATTTTAATATTTCATTGGTATCTTCTTGATTTGCCTTAATTATCATTTTTCACAACTCCCCTTGAATAATAGGCATTAATATCGCTTGTTCAAGATTCTCCGCTTCCATAACAATTGCCGTTAATCCATGTTCTGTACTTGTCTCATGAAGCTCTCCCTTCTCCCAAAACACAGCTTGTCCAGCATTTATTTTTACTTTTTCTTTATTTGTCCCGCATACATACCCTTCTCCGTCCACAATAAGAAGCAGTTGAGATACAACTGCTTCATGATATCCGATAATTCCATTCTCTTGTAAATGCATAGCACCAATATGCACATTCCCTTGATAGTTTAATATTTTCGACATTATGAAATTAGATTGAAATACTGATATGTGTTTTCCTACTTTTTCACTAAAATCAAATATCTTCATTTCTAGTCCTCCTTATATGTATAAAACCATCCTTACCGTCTGCATTAAATGCCCCTCGAAGTCTTCTTCAAATTGCTCCAATTCAGCAAAACCTTTCGCTTCATAAAAACGCTTTCCTTTTTCATTTGCTGCTTCTACATGTATGTACAGTTTCCGAATCCCTTTTAATTCCGTAAGCCCTCGTTGTAATAAAGCACTTCCTATTCCTTTTCCTTGCTGATCTGGTAACAAATAAATCGCACCTAATTCCGCTTCGTTTTGCAGTCTAACAGGTGAGAAATTTGCAAAGCCAATCACTTCCCCCTCTTCTTCCGCAACGAATAAATGTGTATTTTCAAGACGATATTTCATTTTTTCATCAGAATAGGCCTCGTCTAAAAAACGATCCTGAATCTCTCTCGGAATAATGTCTTCGTATGTATCATGCCAAGCTATTTTCGCTACGGATTGTACGGCATGAATATCTTCTTGCTTCATTTCTCTAATTACATATGTCATCTCGATGTCTCCATTCTCTTTAAATTATATTCTGCTAATATACTAGAAGAAATGGCAGAACCATTTTCATAATTTATCTTAATTAATTTTAATTTCTCAATAACAGCGTACACGCTTCCTCACCCCTTCGTTACACATAGCGCTTCCCATTCTTCACGAATCATTCCCATTCGAATAGAATCATAGTACGTTCCGTTATAATATCGGCATTTTCGCATTCTACCTTCTAAGCTCATTCCTATTTTCTCTGCTACTTTCATCATTCGTTCATTACCAGACCAAGTCGTGAGCCCTACTCTACCAATCTCCATCTTTTCAAATAGCAAATCTCTATATAGTGTTAATGCTTCTGTACCATATCCACCATTCCAGTAAGTTGGATCATAAATAACAATTCCCATCTCTAACCAACGCGTCGGTTTATGCTCCCAATAAAATCCGACTGTCCCTATAATTTGACCGTTATTTTCTATAATTAAATTTGACAGCGGCTCTTCTTTTAAACGAGTTTGCATCTTTTCTTTATAGGACGAGTATCCTTGCATTGAGAACGAGAAATACGGTGCATCCCATTTTTTCCACTCTGGATTTTCTTCTTTAAATACGAGATTCCATAACGGTTTTATATCTGATTCTTCTATTGTACGAATTGTAACTTTGTTTCCCTTTAATATAACGTTTTGCATAATTTCCTCCTACATTCCTCTTTATTTCATATACAATTATAATATTTTTTCAGAAAAATCAAAACATAAACCTTCAATCATTTAATAATACTATTAATACATGAAATTCCAGATGTCGCAGAGGAATTTCGTACATACTTTTATTTAACTAAAAAACTAAAGAAAAACGAAATTTCCGCAGATGAACTATATATCAACTTAGAAAAAATACACTTTCAGCACCTACAGCATAAAAAATAGGAGGAAAAACCCCCCTCCTATTTTCAGCTATATATTTTTAATTTTTTTCATTTTTTTCAAGAAGGATAGCTTTTTCTATCCAGCCTTCTACACCATCTTTTTTTATTAAATCATACCCCGTGCAGCTACCATCTATTAAAGAAACTGTATCCCCTTTTCTAATATTAATTTGCGCACAAGAAATATCCGTTTTCACTGTATACTCACCTGATTCAAGTTGCTTAATATACTCGTTTTTTACATGAAGTAGTTCATTTGTTCCTATTTGTTTACATACAGTAAAATCTTTCATTCTCTCCACAGGCTCTATGTAATAATGCGGATATGTAACTCCACCTTTCATTACTAAATTCGCATTATAATCGGCCAATACCTCATACTGCGGAAAATGATCTACATATGCACAGGAAAATGTATCATTTAAAATCTCTCGATGAATAATAAATGCATTTAATTGCCCGGCCTCTTTAATCGCATTACCACCATCAATCGCGATAATTTTTTTATTCTTATCAATAACTGGATTATTAGACGACGCCTCCTCTGAATAGTTCACAACAGGCCAATGTCCAACAACTACATACTTATCCGCTCTATGTGACCTATTAAAAAACTCTGGCATTGCAATTGCAGTTTTCCGGTCAGTGTTCTTCCAATCTTCTCTATCTTCCAGCCCTGCATGTACAAAGATATAATCCTCTGTTTCAATAGCAGTTGGCAACTCTGTTAGCCACTTTATTTCTTTTGAAAAATGGCTCATCAATAGGTTTTTCACTTCACGAATATCACTTTCTTCATTAACAGTAACGTTCAATTGCCCTAGCCATTCATTAAAAATTGTATTTTTCCGCGTACATAAATAATTTATTAGCGCAGGATTTTCATTTACAAGTGCTTCAATTACCACTTCACAATTCCCTTCAACAACATAAACATTTGACTTGCTAACTACAAGGTCCATCACATAGTTTACGACGCCAATGCTATCGTTCCCCTTCTCACAGAGGTCGCCATTTATAATTAAATAATCATCATCTTTAAAATTAACTTTATGTAATAATTCCTTTAAAAGATTTAATTCGCCATGAATATCAGATATTACGATAACTCTTACACCTTTTGGGATTAATAGTTTCTGAATTTTTTCCAAATATAAACTCCCCTAACCTTCTTTTAATTCAATATTATCTTCTCAATTATAAAGAAACTATTCGACAAAATAAGCAATTAACCCTCTTCATCTTATACTTCTAAATAAAAGTAGGTTCTATATGTTATCTCACATAGAACCTACTTAGTATTATAGCTCTTTATAAAAAGAATAGCTTACCTTATCATAGCCTTCTCTTTCATAAAAACGATGTGCATCAACTCTTGGAAACGCTGATGTAAGAACGATAGAACTGCACCCTTTTTCTTCCCCCCATTTTTCTACATATGACAGCAGAGCTTTACCATATCCTTTGGATCTATGAGCTTTTGCAGTTACAAGATCATATACGAAAACATGTTTCTCATTATAGAAATTCGTACAAATCGCTACACCAGCGAGACTAACAACTTCGTCATCTTCATTCTGTAACGAGAGTAGTTTATACTTTTCTTCTTTCATTTTTTGAAATAAAGAACTTGCTTCTTCTCTTGAAAGTTTCGTTCGTAATTGCTGTAATACGGGGAATACATCATGTAAATCAGCTTCTGTCATTACTTCTCTAATATTCATTATGATTCTCTCCTTACTATTTATAAAATTTTCTAAATGTTATATCATCATTGTAGAAAGAAACTGCCCCTTACTTAAGTGACAGTTTTATTCTTTTTTATAAGGCCAGTATTTAAAGGAGGATGTGTAAAATGAATTTCACTATTCCATTGCATCCAGAAAGTAAAATACCAATTTACTTACAAATTTACAAATATATAAAGCAAGAAATCTCACAGGGAACAATCTCTGTTGGCACACGTCTTCCTTCTCATCGAAATTTGGCATCACAACTGAATATTAGCCGTATTACTGTCGAATCCGCTTATCAACAATTAATTGCTGAAGGATATGTGGAAAGTAAACCAAAACGGGGTATTTTTGTTGCAGAGGTTGATATTGATATCATACAAAAAAGTGAAAGCATTGCGTCACACACAACTAAAAACACGATAGAAGAACTATATGACTATGATTGTAGCCAAGGACTTATTGATCAAGCTGCTTTTCCAATTACAAATTGGAAAAAAGCATTACACGAAACCTTATGCCAGTACGAAGATAAATTATTTTCTAAAGAAGATTCTCAAGGTGAGTTTGTTCTTCGAGAACATATTTCAAAATATTTATATCACGCCCGCGGGGTACATTCTTCACCTGATCAAATTATTATTGGAGCCGGTACGCAACCTCTTCTTTGGTTACTACTTCAACTGCTTGGTTCAAAAAAAGAATACGGAATCGAAAATCCTGGATTTCACCGTATAACTGCCATGATTCAAAGTTCTGGTCTTCCTGTTCACCCTATTTCATTAGACGATAAAGGGATTCGTATTTCAGCTTTACGTGAATCACGTTCCAATGTAGCATACGTCACTCCCTCACACCAATTCCCTCTTGGAATGATTATGCCATTATCTAGAAGGCTCGAATTATTAAGGTGGGCCAATGATTGCGAAGGATATATTATTGAAGATGATTACGACGGGGAGTTTCGTTATGTAGGAAAACCTATTCCCTCTTTACAAGGACTCGATTCAAAAGAACGTGTTATTTATATGGGGACATTCTCGAAATCCTTTTTACCTTCTTTACGAATGGGATATATCGTTTTACCACCTCATCTATTAAAAATCTATAAAGAGCTTGCAGGTAAATTTAAACAAACTGTTTCCACAATACAGCAACTCGCTTTTGCAACCTTTATTCACAATGGTGATTGGGAGCGTCACTTAAACCGTAGTCGTACGTTATATAAAAGAAAGCTTACATTACTAGTTAAATCTATCAAAAATGAAATGGAATCTCGTGTACAAATACTTGGCGAACAGTCCGGACTTCATATCGCACTTCATGTTCATAATGGGATGAACGAGCAAGAACTTATTTATGCAGCTGCAACAAAACGTATCAAATTGTATCCTCTTTCAATATACGATTCTATTCATAATTTAACCGAGTCATCATATGTATTGCTCGGTTTCGGCAGCATTCCAGAAGATCGTATCGAAACTGTTGTTAAATTACTGAAAAAAGCCTGGTTCCCTAACTAAAAATAACTCCACGCAAGTAATACTGACGTGGAGTTATTTTACATACTATTTTTCTGACCCTTGCCCTGACCTTGCTGTCCTTCCCGGACGCTTTACACCAGTTGTTTCTGTTGAATAAGAAGCTTCAATTATAGCACTTGGATCTACAGAGAGAACGAGATCTTTCATTTTTGGATAAATGAAACGGTTTGTAATACAATAAATGATTCTCTGATGCTCACCTAAAAAACCACCTTCTCCATGTAGATACGTAACAGACAGTTGCAATTCTTTCATAAGCAGTTCGCCAATTTCTTTATTTTTATTCGAAATAATCATGACGCTCTTTCCTTGATTAATACCGTCTAATATGAAATCTATCATTTTCGTAACAATATAGAAAATTGCTAATGAGAACATCGCTTGCTCAATTGAAAATAAAATAGCAACAAATACAAAAATAACTGCATTTACAGCAAGTAAAAACGTACTAATTGGTACTTTAAAATGCTTATTCATCCAAACAGCTAACATTTCTGATCCGTCAATTGCCCCGCCCATTTTCACAACGATTCCAACTCCAACTCCAAATAGAACTCCTCCGTAAAGTACAATTAATAATTCTGAAGTCGTAATTGCTGGAAATGGTTTTAAATAAATCAATCCGAGTGTTGTAACAACATTTGCATAAGAAGTACGGATGAAGAACTTCTTTCCCATTACTTTTGCAGTAAATAATAAAATAGGAATATTAAGTCCTAGAAATACTCCGTAAAGCGGTAATCCTGCAACTTTATTTGCCATAATAGCAATGGCCGTTACTCCGCCATCCACTAATCCATTAGGCGCTAAAATAAGCTCTAGTGAACCCGCTACAATAATGGACCCAACAGTTAACAATACGTATTCAAATATTTTCTTCATTCATTACCCCCAAAACATATATATTTTCTTAGTATTATCATAACTAATTTTTTTCACAAATACAAAGAAATTGCTTTATATACACACATTTTTCACCTTTTTGGTAATTCTTATATAGAACCTCAAACTTTAATACACGATGTACAGAAATCCCATCTATATTTCACCAATTAATTACATTATGTAATATAATTAATTTATCGAATTTACAGAAAAAGGGGCCTTTTCATGCTACAACAACTATTCACTTCACCTATTTTATCCATTCAATCCTTGCATCCAGGCTATGAAGACCATGCAAGCGACGTGTTTCTTGTTAAAACAGAAGCTGAAGAAGTTATTGTTCGTTCCTCAAAAATGATTGAAGAGCCCAACAATGATTTTTGGTTGGGCTGTAAAAAACTTTTTGGAATTGATCCAAGAAATGTACATCATTTAGAAACAGTACATACATTACTGCAAGAACATACAAGCCTCCCTATCCCCACTATTTTAGACAAACATACTTTAGATGCCCGAGAATTCGTTGTGGCCGAAAAACTAGTAGGTAAAACCGTTCAATCTTTTATTGGACAACCTGATTCTATTTTATTCAATCTTGGAAAAGGACTAGCAGAAATCCATTCGTTTCGAGCAAATTTTATAGGAAATCCATCAAGTACTTTCCAAGTTCCACTAGAAGAATTTAAGTCTCACATTTTAAAAGTAAGTACAGACCTTGTAAATATGTTTTATTCCGATAATACAAGCATATATAACGCATTTCACACTTTCGAGTCACAGCTCTCTTCCTTACCAATGCCGAAAGAAACTACATTCGTTTTAATTGATATGGACCCTACTCAATTTTTATCTGATGGTACATCTATTACTGGATTAGTAGATACAGAGGCTTACGCAATTGCTCCACGGGAGTTTGACTTTGTCGGATTAGAATATGTACTTACTGAAAAAGAAGCTTATGCCTTCAAAAGAGGGTATGAAACAATTATGCCTATTCCTTATCTTGACGAATGCAGACAACCTTATCGATATTTATACCGTTTATTATCCGTTCAAGGTAGTGTGGCATTAGAAAAGTGGTTAAGTCACCCATCCTATTTTTAAAAACGAATGCGAGGGAGTATGAAATGAATATTGAAAAAAAGAAAGCTTTAACAGCAAACGAAATTCAGCAAATGAAGGATTTAGCTTATATTTGTGGGCAACACGATCAAATTGATTACTCGTCAGATTTACATGAAAACTTTTTAACTACTCGTAATAAAGAAGAAATAAATGATTTTTTATTTTATGATGATACTCAATTAATCGGCGCACTAAGCATGTATGACTTTGAAAGACCGACAAAACTGGAGTTAATAGGGTTTGTTCATCCGGACTATAGGAGACAACATATATGCACTACTCTTTTACAAACTGCAATGAAAGAAATACAAAAAAGAGAAGTAGATGCAGCCCTTCTTATTATTAATGGCGAATCCACTTCTGGGAAATCATTTGCGGATTACTTGAAATTACCTTACCAATATAGCGAGTATAGTATGGAGTTCAAATTAAAAAAAATACAAAAAACACCAGAGAATACTATACAGCTTACTCTTGCATCTACAGAATCACTTCCTGATCTTATCGATATCTCTAGTAAAGCTTTCGGCGATTCTGTAGAAAATACAGCTATATGGTTACAAAAGATGTTGAAGTCATCTTCTCATCAAGTATACAGCGCTCTTATCGATAACAACGTGATCGGAACAATTACAATTACTCACCAAGAACACTTTACTACATTATCAGGATTCGCTGTGCATCCTTTTCATCAAGGAAGAGGTTATGGGAAAGATATCCTCACTAATATAGTTCATCGCCTCATTTCTGAAGGTGTTGCAACGATTATACTAGATGTCGAAACAAAAAATAACAATGCTTTAAAGTTATATACACATTGTGGCTTTGAAATTATAATGAAGCATAATTATTATGACTTGTCCAAAAACACCAATATCCCACTTTTCATCTACGAAAAGTAAAAAAAACTGAATCATATCGATTCAGTTTTTTCTTAATATATTTACAACCGCAGTCGTTTCTTCATTTTCTTTATAAACACGTGGAATTCTTCTATCTAACATACATGTAACTTCATAATTAATTGTACCTAACATATCTGCTACTTCTTCTACAGCAATTTCTTCTTCACCTTGTTTGCCGTAGAATACTACTTCGTCTCCTACATGTACTGGCATTGCTTTTGTAACATCTAGCATAAGCTGATCCATACAAACGCGGCCAATAACAGGTACCCGAATCCCATTAATTAAAGCACACCCTTTATTAGATAACTGACGGCTATAGCCATCCGCATAACCAATCGGTACAGTCGCAATCCATTCTTCACCAGTTGTTACATACGTATTCCCATAGCTAACACCACGATCTTTCTTCGCATGTTTAACATGAGCTACTTTTGACTTCAAAGACAACGCTGGCTGTAAGGAAGCAACTGCATGATCCACTTCTCTTGAAGGGTACATACCGTAAATTCCAATACCGACACGAACCATATTTTGAAATGTGTTACTAAGTTCCATTGATCCCGCACTGTTTGAACTATGAATATACGGAAAATGGATTCCCAATTCTTCCGCTGTATTTACAGCTTTCTCAAACAAACTTGTTTGCATATTCGTATAAGTTTTATCTATTTCATCAGCGGTAGAGTAATGTGTAAATATCCCTACTTCTTCTACATACTCCATGCGGTTTAATTCTTCTAAAAATGGTTTAACCTCTTCTTCTTGTAAACCGATACGACTCATTCCTGTATCAATTTTCACTTGAATTTGCGCTTTCTTTTGAAGACGGTTTGCAATTTCATTTATACCATGTAAATCTTCTACTCTATAAACAGTCATCATAACGTCATATTGAATTACATCTTCTACAGCCGCTACTGGTGTATATCCTAAAATTAAAATCGGCACAGTAATTCCAGCCTCTCTTAATTCTATTGCTTCGTCTACAAATGCAACTGCAAGTTGATTTATTCCTGCTTCAATAGCTGATTTCGCAACTTCAACTGCCCCATGGCCATACCCATTCGCTTTTACAGCAGCCATCATCGCAATATTTTCATCATTCACATGTTTTTTAAATTCATTTACATTATGTTTTACAGCATTTAAGTCAACTTCTACAATTGTATCTCTTCCATATTTCAAACTCATTGGTCTAACTCCTAACTCAATAATTGCATTCCATTCTATTTCACGTTTCATATGACCTTTTACAATATAATACTTTTCATTATGCTAGTCAAACTACTAGAATTTTCGGAATTTTAAGTATTATATAATACCCTCAAGAAACTATTATATATGGAGATGAGGAGAATTTCAATATTTGTACAATCTGCATTGCATCAACTTAAAGTTGCTGTTGATACTTCTATTTATGCGCTTAGCCAATATAGTGAAGGCGATTTAAAAATACAACCACTTCACTCAAAACGCTCAGTATATGAAATATGTGCACATCTTTCTCTTATTTGCCATGCAGATTTACTCATTTTAAATGGTATTACGGAAAAAGAGTTACATACCTTTTATATAGAACATACACCTGAAACAATTGCTCAAATGCAGGAAACGATGACTGAAGGATACAATCTTCTCTCTAAAACATTTTTATCCTATTCCAATGAAGAATTAGCAGAAGTTATGCCCGCCTATTGGGGTGTTTCTTATTCTCGGTTTGAATGGTTGCTTGAAATTGTTGTCCACGTCTATCATCATCGCGGACAAATTCATATTTTATTATGTGAGCACGTTAAAGATCCTAACATACCTTTATTTCAATAAAGGTATGTTAGATGACATTAAACTTCTCTAAGGAAAATAATATGCCACCTTCACTTGATTTCTTTGTAACGTAATCCGCTTTTTTCTTTAACTCTTCTCTACCATTCCCCATCGCAATCCCTAATCCTACATACTGCAACATCTCAATATCATTTCCACCGTCGCCAAAAGCAATTGCTTCTGATTTACAAATTTTTAAATGCTCTAATATTTTTTGAATAGCCGTTAATTTTGATACTTTATTATCTTCCAATACATTCATAACATAACCATGAAAACGTTCAAACGTAAGCGTTGGATATCTTTCAAAAAATTTTTGAGCTTCTATTTCATCTGCATACAGACATAAACAATAGACCTCTTCTGAAAAACTCCTGCTTTTTTCCGGATACTTTCCTAAATTTAACGTCTCGTTAAGCGCTTGAATTACACGTTCATTATCCGAGGCCATTCCGTTCATTGCAAAATCCTCTGTGAAATAAGAAATACCATGACCATGTAATTCAGCAAACCCCGAGATATCATGAACAATTTCACTAGAAAGTACCGATTTATGTATAACTTCTTCACTACACTTTATATGTGCACCATTTGCAGAAATAAACGTATTTATGCCCAGTTCTTTAAATTGTGAACATAAACTATACGGTCTCCCTGTTGTAACAACTACGTGAATTCCTTTATCTATTAATCTTTGTATCGCTTCTTTTGTACTTTCGTGCATACTTCTATCAATCTCGCTTAAAAGCGTACCGTCAACATCGAAAAATACAACTTTGTACATAAGTCTTTACATCCCGTCCAAATGATTCGTATCATTAATGAAATGTACTATTTTGTGTTCACCCTCAATTTCAATTAAACTTATTCCCGTATCTCCCATTTTAAAATAATAGTCCATTGAAATTGGCATTTTAAAAAATGCACGTAATATACTATTAATTACGCCTCCATGCGCAACAATTGCAATTCGATCATATGTATTCTCTGTTACAATTTTAGAAAAGATTCCTTCTATTCTCATTCTAAATTCGATAAATGACTCACCATTTTCAAAACGATCATGAAGAAACTTCGGCTCAGGGTATTTCTTCGCTTCTTCAAATGACAGACCTGCTTGTACCCCATTATTGAACTCCATTAATTCCTCTTCTAATTGAATTGGACACCCGATTCCTTCTGCTAATGTTTCACCAGTTTCGCGAGCACGTTTTAATGTACTTGCCCAAATGAAATCTGGTGCGAAACCCTTTTTCACTTTCTGCACAAGTCTTTGTACTTGTTGTCTCCCTTTATCAGTTAACTCGAAATCAGCTCGTCCTTCATGTACATTTAAAATGTCCGCTTCGGATTCTCCGTGTCGTATTAGTAGTATTTGCATGTTTCTTCCCCCTTATCTCCTTAAATCCAAGACTAAATTTTAACATATTATTAAAAATTTTCAAAATAATAAAAGCAATCCCCATTCCTAAAAGAATGAAAATTGCTTTTATCACCAACTATTTTCCATCTAAACTAGCTTTAGATCTGCCTCCTACTCCCCAATGTGAACTCGGGATTTCATTCACCAGAACACGCACTCTTTCAACATCTACATCTAAGTTTTTCGCAACCGCCTCTGTAACATCAAATATTAGATTTTGAATTTGCTCCTTCTTTCTACCTTCTATTATTTGAATTTGTATAATGGGCATTTTTATCTCTCGCTTTACCTTTTATTCACAAAACATCGCTATACTTCCTAAATCATCAAATTGTGCAATAATAGAATCTCCTGCTTTGAAAGCAATCGCTTCTGATAATGCTCCACTTAATACAATATCACCTTTCTTTAACCCTTCATTTTGTAAACCAAGTTTGTTTACCGCCCAAGCAATCGCCTCTGCTGGATGTCCCAGTACAGCTGCCCCCGTTCCAGTTGTAGCAATCTTACCATTCTTCGACATAACCATCCCTACATTAGCTAAATCTATATCTTTAACATCAATCCACTTACTTCCTAACAAAAATTTTGAAGATGAGCAATTATCTGCTATTACGTCAGGTAATGTAAATTTGAAATTTAAATACCTACTATCAATAATCTCTAAAGCTGGCGCAACATATTTTGTTGCCTTTAATACATCCTCAGCTGTCACATTCGTCCCTTGTAAATCCTCATCCATTAAAAAGGCAATCTCTGGTTCTACTTTTGGGTGAATCAATGTTTCGTATTGTAATGGCTCCCATTCGAACGCTAACATATCTTCCAACAAATATCCGTATATCGCTTCATCAATACCCATCATTTGTTGTTTTGCCTTACTTGTTAATCCAAGTTTTACCCCAACTCTTTTAGAACCTTCGTTCATTTTTTGTTCAATTAAACATTTTTGCAATCTATATGCGTCATCCACCGTTAAATCCGGATGCTTATCTGTTACTTTCACTACTTCTTTTCTATCTTTTTCAGCCTGAAGTAAATAGTCAACAATTTCTATATCTGCTCCTTTTACTAAAGCCATCTTTTACACCCCCATTTTTATCTTTGCTAATTCTGCCGCGACATCTAAAATCATATCCTCTTGACCACCAACTACTTTTCTTTTCCCAAGTTCTATTAAAATATCACGGGCGTCTACACCAAAACGCTTTGCCGCTCTTTCAGCATGTAATAAAAAGCTAGAATATACACCAGCATATCCCATTACAAGACTTCCTTTTTGAATTTCTTGCGGTGCTGGCAATAAAGGTGCAACAACATCCTCAGCTAAGTCCATCATCTTATATAAATCTATATCTAGCTTATATCCCATACGATCTAAAACAGCGAGTAATACCTCTGTTTGGGCATTTCCAGCTCCTGCGCCAAGGCACCGCACGCTTCCATCAATACGTGTCGCACCTTCTTCAATTGCCACCACTGTATTCGCTACTGCAACAGAAAGATTATTATGACCATGGAAACCAATTTCGACATTTAAAGATTGACGTAATGCTCGAATACGTTCACGTACTTCGTGAGGCAATAAAGCACCCGCTGAATCCGTTACATAAATCGCCTCAGCACCATAGTCCTCCATAAGCTTTGCTTGTTCTACTAACTTTTCAACCGGTGCAGAGTGTGCCATCATTAAAAAGCCACACGCTTCCATACCTAACTCACGCGCAAATTGAATATGCTGTGCTGAAACATCTGCTTCTGTTACATGCGTCGCTACACGAACAAGTTTCGCACCAATATTTGCAGCTTGCTTTAACTCATGGATTGTTCCAATACCAGGAATTAACAAAACAGCTACTTTAGCTTGCTTACACTCATCTACCGCTGCTTCAATCAACTTCATTTCATTAACTAATGACTTTCCATATTGTAATGTGGAGCCTCCTAAACCATCTCCATGACTCACTTCAATATAATGCATACCGGCCTCATCTAATGCTCTAGTTACAGATCGAACTTGTTCTTCTGTAAATTGATGTTTCATTACATGGCTTCCATCACGTAAACAAACTTCCGTTATTTTCACTGGTATTTCACTATTTCGCCTCATTCATTACACCTCTATTCTTCTCTGAAATGATCCGCATTGCAAATTCTTCACCTACTTTTAATGCCGCTGCCGTCATAATATCTAAATTACCAGCATAAGGAGGAAAGTAGTCTCCAGCTCCTTCAACCTCTAAAAATACAGTCACACGATTCCCATCAAACATCGGCTTTTGTTTTAGAGAATAACCTGGAACGTATGCCCTAACTACTTCAACCATATTATGAATTGCTTCACGAATAGAATCCTCATCCATATACTTAACTTCACAATATACTGTATCTCTCATTAAAATAGGAGGCTCCGCAGGATTTAATATAATAAGTGCTTTCCCATAATCTGCTCCGCCAATCTCTTCAATTCCACGCTTCGTCGTAATTGTAAATTCATCAATATTTGCCCTTGTACCTGGACCTGCACTTAAACTTGAAATAGTTGCAACTATCTCTGCATATGTAACATTTGCCACTTCATTAATCGCATGAACAATCGGAATCGTTGCTTGTCCTCCGCACGTAATCATATTAACGTTTTGCTTATCTACAAAATCATTATTTCGGATAGCAGGACAAACGAACGGTCCGCATGCAGCCGGAGTTAAGTCAATTACTATTTTCCCAAGTTCTCCTAATACTTTTGCATGATAACTATGTGCTTTAGCTGAAGTTGCATCAAATACAATATCAGCTAAACTTGGATTATCAATCATTGCTTGTATTCCATTATCAAAAACCTCGTATCCTGCTTCTTTTGCTCGCTTTAAACCATCCGATTTTGAATCTATTCCAATCATGGCATTTAGCTCTATGACTTCACTTTTTCTTAATTTATACATTAAATCCGTGCCAATATTACCCGATCCGATTATAGCCGCCTTTACTTTCTCCACATTTATCCCCCCCTTTTTTCAACGCTTTAATCTATATGAATGTTACAGAAACCGATCCAAGTAAACCGAAATCAGCTCGAATGTTGTCTTCACTTTGAACTGAAACAGCACCAGATAATGCGCCAGGTAAAATTAGTTCCCCTGCTTTCAATCCAATATTAAATTCATAAAGCTTATTAGCTAACCAAGCAATAGCTTGTGCTGGATGTCCTAATGCAGCCGCGCCAGCACCCGTTGCAATTAAACTATTATTTTTATAAAGCGTCATTCCAGTTGTACGTAAATCTACTTTATCGATGCTAGAGAATGTATTACCAATTACAACCTTCGCTGACGAGCCATTATCCGCTACTGTATCAGCCAGTTTAATTTTCCAATCAACAATGCGACTATCAATGATTTCAAGTGTAGGTACAACATACTTTGTTGCCATCAGTACATCAATGTATGTAATATTAGGCCCATTTAAATCTTGCTCTAACACAAACCCTATTTCTGCCTCTATTTTTGGGGATACAAAGGAACTCATTGAAACTTCACTACCACTTTCTATCTTCATATCATCTAGTAAATGTCCATAATCCGGCTCATTTACCCCAAGCATTTGTTGCATTGCAACACTTGTAAGGCCAACTTTCTTGCCAATTATGCTACGTCCACTCTCTAACTTTCTCCCTACAACTTCAAGTTGAATATTATAAGCATCCTCAACAGATAAATTATCATATCTCTCAGTAAAAGGAAGTATCCCTACACGTGAATTTTCAGCTTGTACTAGTTCATCGGCTAATTCTTTAATTAACAATTGCTCTCACCTCATTTTTAAATTTATATATCCCTAAATATTCACATTGTAACTAACCCCCATCTATCTACTTTATTTCCATAAATATTAGATGGGAGCTCTTTGTACTTTAAGTTTAAACATCACCTTTATAATTTCATCGTTACTGTCTTAGCTTCCGTATAAAATTCAAAACTATGACGTCCACCTTCTCTACCAATCCCGCTTGCCTTCGAACCTCCAAATGGAGTACGTA
This sequence comes from Bacillus cereus group sp. BfR-BA-01383, assembly GCF_022663495.1. Classification (NCBI taxonomy): domain Bacteria; kingdom Bacillati; phylum Bacillota; class Bacilli; order Caryophanales; family Bacillaceae; genus Bacillus; species Bacillus cereus group sp. BfR-BA-01383. The sequence goes on along the minus strand of NZ_JAKUFP010000005.1, from coordinate 58,657 downwards.
AATCCCGAACATACCAACAATTAATCCATAGTAATCCTGAATCAATTTGTGAAACCACTCGTTGCGCTCTTCTAAGGTCATTGGTCCAAACAACCCCAGCTAATCCATAAATGGAATCATTCGCAATGCGAATTGCATCCTCTTCCGTTTTAAACGGAATAACAACTAGAACTGGACCAAATATCTCTTCTTGCGCTACACGCATACTATTATCAACATCATATAGAATAGTAGGTTCATAAAAATTCCCTTCTACTAAACTCTTAACTCTTTTTCCACCATAGGCTAATTTTGCACCTTCCGAAATTCCTATTTCTACATAGCGATCAACCGTTTCTAAATGAGATTTTGATACTAGTGCTCCCATATCTGTATCTTCAGAAAGAGGGTTTCCAACTTTTATTCTTTGTACAGCTGCTACAAATTTTTCTAAAAACTGTTCATATACACTTTCTTGCACAAGTAATCTCGAACCAGCTAAACAAATTTCTCCTTGGTTCCGATATATAGCTTCAATCGATCCTTGTACCGCTTCATCTAAATCCGCATCTTCAAATACGATATTTGCTGATTTACCTCCCAATTCTAATGAAACAGGGATTAAATTCTCTGCTGCATTACGCATAATTGTTTTTCCTGTATTACTTTCTCCAACAAATGAAATTCTTCTTACAGCTGGATGTGTAGTCATTTGTGTCCCAACAGTACTCCCTGGACCTGTAATAATATTAAGTACACCTGGAGGTAATCCCGCATCATTTGCAATTTCGCCGAGCATAACTGCACTTAAAGGCGTATAAGAGGCTGGTTTAACAACAACTGTATTACCAGAAGCAAGTGCCGCTGATGCTTTCCACGTCATTTGCATAAATGGCAAATTCCAAGGAATAATTAAACTAGTCACTCCCGCTGGAGCATACTTTGCATATGACATAAAATTATGTTTGTCATAATGTTCATGTACCAAATATTTAGCCATTTCAGCAAAGAAGCGAAAGTTATTAGCCGCGCGTGGTATATCGAATCCTTTACTTTCCTTAATTGGTTTTCCAACATCAAGAGTTTCTATATACGCTAGTTCATCCACTCTTTCCATAATTAAATCCGACATTTTGCATAAAATATCCGATCGTTCTTCAACAGGCATTTTACTCCAAATCCCACTTTTAAATGTTCGTTCTGCCACATCAATTGCTCTTTTTGTATCCTCTTCATTTGCCTTCGCTACAGAAGCTAACTTTCTATTCGTCGCTGGATTGAACGTATCAAACGTTTCACCACATATGGAATCCACATATTGTCCATCAATAAACAATTTCGCATCTTTTACTTTCATTTTGTCAGCTAATAATTCTTTGTTCACCGTCTTTCCCCCCTACTCCTCAATTTCTAAAACCATCTCAATTTCAATTGTTGTGTTATTAGGTAATTGAGCCATACCGACTGCAGAGCGGGCGTGTTTTCCCTTTTCTCCAAAAATCTCTACTAATACATCAGATGCCCCGTTCATTACTTTTGGCTGATTGATAAAATCCTCCGTACTATTTACAAAGCCAAGCAGCTTTACAACTCTTTTCACCTTATTTAAATCACCTAGTTCGTTTCTCACAACACTTAATAAATTCAACATGGATTGTCTCGCTGCTTTATATCCATCATCAATCGATATATCCTTTCCTAATTTCCCGTGATACTCATCTACACCTTGTCCAGCAGTAAATAATAAGTTACCTACTTTTACACAACTAACATAATTTCCAACCGCTGGGCGAATAGCTGGTAGTATAATTCCCAACTCTCTTAATTTATCCTCAGGTGTTTGTACTCTCTGCATATGCTACACCTCGTTTTTTTATATCAATATTTAAAAATTCTGCTGCATTTCCTCCAAGCATTGCTGCTTTTTGTTCCTCGGATAAACCAGATGTTTCATCAATCACTCTACCCGGATCAATTTCTCGCAATAAAAATGGATAATCCGAACCCATGAAAATCTTTTCATGCCCAAATCTTTCAATCATATATTTCAAATTCATAGGATCATAATTTAAAGAGTCAAAATAAAATTTCTTTGCGTAATAACTAGGAGGGTGTGTAGTCAAACGTAAATGAGGCCATACTTTCCAGCCTTGATCTAATCTTGGCAAAATATATGGAAAAGATCCGCCGCCATGCGCAAAACAAACTTTTAACCGTGGAAACTTTTCCATTATTCCACTACATATAAGTGTAGCTGCTGCAAGCGCCGTTTCGCTTGGCATACCGACTGTATACATAAAATTATGGTGTGGCATTCTATCGCGTCCTAACGTTTCCCACGGATGGATAAAAATTGGAACTTGCCACTTTTCAGCCATTCGAAAGAATTCAATAAACGATGGGTCATCTAAATTTTTACCATTTACGTTTGTGCCAATTTCAATACCATGTAAATTTAATTCCGTTATGCAACGTTCCATTTCACGAATTGCAGTTTCTCCATCTTGCATCGGAACCGTTCCTAACCCTACAAAACGATCTGGATGTGCTGAAACTGTTTCTGCAATAAAATCATTTTGAATACGTGCCATACTTTCGGCTTCCTCTAGTTTTGCCCAATACGAAAATGTAACAGGGATTGGCGATAAAACTTGAATATCTACACCTTCACGGTCCATATCTTCAATTCTTTTCTTAGGGCACCATACTTGGTCTGTCACATCACGAAAATTTTTCCCTCCGACCATAATACTTGCACCACATGTACAAGTCCGATTTAATATTGGCCAGCGACCGCCACCAAACTTCTCTTCAAAATCTGGAAAAGTTTCAGGAATAATATGTGTATGAAAATCTATTCGCACTTCCATTCCTCCACTTCTTCTGGCATAATATAACCACAGTTTTTACATGCTCGAATTTCCTTATTTGAATTAAAACTATGAATTGCTTCTTTTACTTGTTTTTCAATATCATTTAATTGAACACGTACACGATGCATTTCATGATTACACTCGTCACAGAACCAAACGAAATCCTCAAGTTCTCCTTGGCTACGTTTTCTTTCAATTACTAGCCCAAATGTGTTAGCAACGCGATGTGGTGAATGTGGTACCATAGCCGGCAGCATAAATACATCCCCTTCTTTTACTGTGACGACTTCCCGCTTACCTTCCTCTGTAATACATTCCACATAACATTCACCTTTAATTTGATAGAAAAATTCATCTGAGGGATCTACGTGGAAATCACGTCTTCTATTTGGACCACCTAATATCATGGCAATAAATTCCGAATCTTGCCAAATAACTTTGTTATTTACTGGCGGCTTCAATAACTCCTTATTCTCATCAATCCATTTTAGTAAATTAAAAGATTGCAATGTTTTAGACATATTGTTTCCTCCTCTTTATTCCTTCTATTTATATCGTTTTAAAAGACCAACCGAGTAAAGAGCTAGACTTTTGCAACTCTCCATGACATACATAATTTCTAATTCTCGTTGAAGATATTCGCTCACCTTCTTCACAGCAAACATCTTTCACTATAGAAATATTGAAGTGTTCTCTTAGTAGCTCTATATTACCTTCTCGATTTTTTCCGAACCTAAAATCTTGACCAATATAAATGTCTACAGGGTTTAGCCTTTTTAAATCTTGAACAAAACAACTCGCACTTTTTGTTATATATGACTCATCAAACCGAATTACAATCACATGTTCAACACCGAGATTTTGAAGACGTTCCACCTTCTCTTCAACGGGTGTTAATATTTGCGCTCCTTGAAAATAAGAGCGTGGTGGTGGATCAAATGTATACACAACATTTGTTATCTTTAATTCCTTTGCCTTCTCAACCGCATTTTTAATAACAGCTTGATGGCCTTTATGTACACCATCAAAAGCACCTATTGAGACAATGGATTTCGTTAATTCAGGTATACACTGCTCATGTATATAAATAATTCTCAGCTCTCTTCTTCTAGAGTTAAATTTCCAAATAGCCAAATTCCTTCGAAATCAAATTTGCCGTATTCATCACACTTTGAATTATGATTTCACGATTACTTCCCTGCATATACGATATAGGTCCAACAATATTAAGCGCCGCAATAGTTCTCCCGGTATAAGATCGAATAGGAGCTGCAATCCCATACATTCCATGCTCATTTTCATTATCACTAATTGAATAGCCTTGCTTGCGAATCTTCTGTAACTCTGTCTGGAATTGTTTTTCGCAAGTAATTGTATTAGGCGCTCGCGGTAAAAGCCCTTTTTCTGAAGTATATTCTAAGGAAGATGAATTAAATGAAAGCAGTACTTTCCCTGTACTTGTACAATATGCAGGTTCTCTTGATCCAACATGTGTTGAAATTTGAACGGACTCCTTCGATGAAACCTTCAAAATAAATACAACATCACCTCGATCAAACATACCGATATGTACAGTACCACTAAAATTTCTTACCAGTTCTTCAACCAGCGGAATTGCTCCACTATAAATCTCTTGCTGAAACATGACTTGATTTCCCCACTCTAACAATTTCCAACCTAATCTATATTTTCTTTGCTCATCTTGAATGAGCATTCCTTCTGCACACAACGTACGAACAAGGTGATGAACTGTACTAGCATTCATCTTTAATTTTTCCGCTATTTCAGAATTACCTAGTACAGGCTCATCGCTCGTAAAACAATTTAGAATTTTACAAATTTTACTGATAGAAGCGATCAAATCATTTACCTCCCCTATTCCAGTTACAGTTCTCTAGTTTTAGATATTGTTAAAAATATAAGAAGATTTACATCCTAACAGTAAAATTCTTGTTATCATCTGTTGCTCCTTCCTTTTCCAAATAAAAATGTAAGCGTAAACATTTTTATTTAGCTCAAAGCACCTTCTGATGAACTCGATTGCAACGCATTGTTTACTAGGGAAAATGTTTGTTGTTTTTTGTACGCATTATAAAACATTCCCATTTTACGCACTGGATCTCCAGAATAATAACGCTCATATTGTAATAATCGCTGTCCAAAAGCTTCTCCACATAAATCCCATGCTAATTTAAATAAACGAACTCGTTCCTCAGAAGATACTCCTTCACGCCCAATATAGTATTTTTCCATATCGTCTTGAATTTCGGGATTCATAAAGTCTGCACCTGTCGGTGACATTAATAATCCACCAGCACCAATGGTTTGAATAATCTCAATTGCACGCGGATACATTTTAGGTAATAAACTGCGTATTGTATCAAGTGGTAACCTTGCAGGAATAACTTCTCCATATGGATTCGTTTCATATTCATACTCAGCTACTTGTAAGAGTGCACGTATCGTTTCTACATCTTGCATAAGCTCTGCTAACTGGTTTTGTACATTCAAAAATCCATCTACTCCTATCGAATCTGCTAATTTCATAGCTACTTCAGCAGCGAAAGAAAGCTTAACTAATCCTCTTACCCCAGATTGATGCGCTGGTTGATGACCAATTCCCGTTTTAGGATACAATTGATTCCCAGCTTCTATATTTTGATAAATAAATACTTTATCCCATGGGATAAACACATTATGAAATACTAGTAATGCATCCATTTCCTCAAACCTTGATGCAAGTGGATGATCAAATAAAGAGCGTTTTCCATCTTGCATTGGCTCACGACAAAGAATTCTTAGTCCTGGTGCATCAATTGGAACTGCAAAAGAGATTGCATGACGTTCATCACCTGGTTTAAAACTCGGATAAGAATATATAATTACTTCGTCTGTAATCGGAGCAAGTGTCGCTAACATTTTAGCACCACTAACATACATCCCTTCCGCTGTTTCACTTACTACACCTAAATGCATCGTTTCATCTTCTTGTTGATGAGAAGCCTTACTCCGATCATTTTGCGGATTAATAATCGCATGTGTTAAAAACAAATCATTATCCCGTATATGCTTATAATAATTTTTTATATTCGTTCCCCATTCTGAATTGAACTTCTCAAAAAACCATGAATTACTCGCCATTGAAGTAACTGTTACATTTAAAAAATCAGGTGTTCTTCCCATTAAACCAAAGGTAGCTTTTGCCCACACTTCAAATAATTCACGGCGTGCTTTTAAGTCCTCATAATCTTTGGGTACTAAAAATGCATTTGAAACCCTTTCTCCTGTCTCTTCGCATATATGAGTAATCTTATCCTGATATTCTGGATTGTGCTGCATATCATATAAGTTAGCAATTTGTAAAATAGGTTCGCGAAAAACATCTTCATTTACTACATCCGTTACTCTTCTCCCGCCAATCCAAATTTCAGGATTTCTTTTTCGTAATCCTTCAATATACTGTTCCCCTGTTCTAATTGCCATTCTTTCCCCTCCAATTTCCCATAATAATATACTAAAAAGTTTAGAAACTCCATTAGATGACTGAATTTTCAATTATTATACCAATTTTAATTTGTTCAAGTTCCCCTTAATTTCACATTATGAAATCTTATTATTTTTTTAGAAAACATGAAAAAGGAACGGTCTCCCGCCCCTCACCCATTCACTTTCTCTGCATTATTCCAATAATACTTACTAAATGCTTCCGTTAACACATCAATCGTGTTATATAATTCATCTAACGTATTATCAACACCACCAACTTCAATTAACATCGCATTTTTAGATAAATCTTGATTATAAACCCCATTTCCATCTTTTTTATACTTCGGAAAAATCCCTCTACTTAATCCGTAATAGTTTTCATCTAAATAACTATTGATTACTCTTGCAATTTTTTCATTTTCAGCACGCCCTTCATTTTCCATCCCAATTATAAAATATAATCTTGCATACGATTTCCCGTTAATTACTTTTGTTGTTACTTTCTTGCGCTGATCATCACGATGTATATCAATCGGAAACGCAATTTTATTATTTTGTGCTAATGCTTCTTTTACATATTCATGAGACGCTTTATATGATTGCGGCCATTTCCATTTTTTACTCGCTAATAAATCACCCATATTCGTTTTATCATGAACTACCGGAATTCCTTGTCCTTCAAGTTGCTCTTTCATACGTTTCCCTAGTAAAGATACATTTACATCTGGGCTAGATGGATCAGTTGCCCCTGGTAATAATGGAAAGAAGGATTCCCAGCTGTGTGTATGGTAAATATATACTGCACTTTCACCTTTTTGCGTTCCATTCTTTTTCTGTACCGGATTATTCTTTTCCGCTTCTGTAACTTTGTCTTTTGCTACTTCTCGATCTTTCGTTACTTCTTCAATCGGTACACTAGATTCATTTGGGATATTCGTAAAGTTTGTCCCTTCCCCAGCTACGATAATGTTAGAATAATATTTGGACATACCAGGTACTTCTTTACCGACAAATGTTCTTAAGTCTTTAATTTTCAAATCTGTCGCAATAGAGAACATTAAATTCCCAATCGATTCTCGTTTATTTTGCTTAAAATAATCAAATCCGTAATAGCGATTCTCACTTTCTATCATTTGAACAAAACCTTGCATAGATACTTTTCCAAACCATTGATTCGCATAATTCGATTTCATTGTATGTAAAAGTGACGTCAAAATCGACGCAATAATGATTACTATTACTGCATATAAAAAGAGTAACGAGATTAGCTTTTTCCCATGTATACGAGTTGTATACTTTTTCACTATATCACCTTCTTTATACATGGATATGTACAAGCCTTTCTTAATATACGTACAAAAAAGAGAAATGGCACCCCATTTCTCTTCATCTGTTTTACTTCACGTCAACTCCCAGTTCATCTGCCAATCGCAAATCAGCATCAGATCAATAGTGATTGTACCATTACCTTTCTTAATAGCACGCACCGTATATTCCTCAACATTTATTGCAACTCTTCCCTCATGAGGAACTTCATCAATACTCAACGTATCTCCACTAACTAAAACTTTGAGTGGCAGATCTGGATCCATATGAGTCTTACCTTCTGCCCTACTGACAATTGTAAATTTACATCCGCAGTTGGAATAAACCAATGCACTTTATTTCACTTAACAATTCCAAACACTCTAAACCTATAATTCTTTCAAAAGTGACAGATAAGAAAAGTCCTATCCATAAGTATGAGATGGGACTTTTCTTGTCCTTTAGGACGGCTTTTCAAATTGATGTATTTTGGGCAGTTGGGCTTTGTGCGGCATAATCCCTTTTCCTTCTGATGAACTGTTCCGTTCACTTTTGAGTTCGATTATGGCATTCTCACCGTTAATAGCGATTGTTCCCGTCCCTTTAGTACCAGTGTTATCTTGCCAAGAAAATGACCAACCGCTTTCGCCTTGCTTTGTGGCTTGGGTTTCAAACATTCCAGTTAATGAAGGAAGTGAGCCATCCTCATTATTTAGGCGTTGCTCTACTCGTACCATAGCTTTATTTTCACTATTTTTTTCAAACTCCACATAGACCTGTATCTTACTGTTGCTATCAGAATTGTCATAGACTGTTCTTATGCGCTTTGGAGGCTCTGCATTCGGTTTCTGATTCCCTTCAGGTTTAGTATCATTAGGTTGATTTGCTCCTGAGTTGCTATCAGACTTTGGTGCTACTTGCTTTGCTCTCTCTTGCTCCATTGTATTCTCTGATGCTCTTACTAAGGTTCCAGTGTGATTTCCATCAGTAAACTGGATCTTATCCTTACTAAGTTTTTCTAATTTAAATTCTGAAGCTCGTTCTAGAGTTATACCAGGATAAACAGATTGATAAACTGGTTCCCCTGATAAAATATTTTTTTGTATCTTTGTAAAATTCACTAGCGCAGTGTAGTCAGTTTCATATAAAGCCATTGCGGAAACTTCAATTGTATTCTGACCTTTTTCAACGATTTTATAGAAATATGTTCTATCTTTTTCACTCTGCCATATTCCTCCCAAACCTTTTGTTGCATCTGGGTCATAATCCTTAATCGTGACAGGGATCTTTCGAGTTAATTCTCCATTCTGCTTTTTATTTTTATAAGTAACTTCAATTTCCGTACTTTTTTGTGATGGGGACTCGTTTGCAATAATTTTCACTTGCCCATTTCCCATTAATTTCGCCTCTGCAACATCTTTGTTTCTAGATTTAACTGATAGAAACTCTATTTCATCTGCTCCTAGGTTAAACATATTTTCTTTCGTTGTTTTTTCATCATATAATTTTAAATATAAAGTGACGTTCCTTTCTTCACCGGGTTTCAGCGATACTTCTTTAGGATTTGGAATAAGTTCCTTAGCTATTGTATTTGCGCCCGATTTCTCCACATCCACAGTTGTTTTTTGTTCGTCTTTTTTCTGTTCTATTTCCTTCGGCTCTGTTTGCTTTAGTTCTGTATTTGTTTTTGATTCCTTTGATTCGTACACAAAAAACGCAGCTATACACACAATAATAATCCCTATTAAAATAATAATTCCCTTTTTCACAACTTCCCCTCAATTCTATAATACTTAATAACTGCTCTTTCTTTTCTACTTTTGATAACTATTGATATATAAAATTGACTAAGACACTTAAAACATATTACATATCATTAATATTTAAAACCTATATTTTAAATATTTTTTACTTTCTGTAAAAAATGCGGATATAAGATAAAAAATGTCGAGAAATATCAATTATAAACATGCGGCACAACAACCACGAAACTAATTCCAACTCTCAAAATCAAAAATAAAAAGAGAAATGGCACCCCATTTCTCTTCCTCAATCTTATTGTTCTTTACCTGCATCAAATTTATTCGCTTGTTTTTCTTTAAAGATTTCTCCAATTGCTCCAAGTGTACCAAGTGTTTCAATTGCATTGGACGGAATAAAGACTTTATTTGCTGGTCCTTTTGCAACTTCAATCAATGATTCAAATGATTTATAAGCAAGTACGCGTTCATCTAAATCCGCTGCACGAAGTAATTCAATTCGGTTTTGTTCTGCTTTTGCGATTTCCTCAATCGCTCTTGCTTCCCCTTGCGCTTCTAATTCTTTTGCTTCTTTTAAACCTTCAGCTTCTCGAATGCGTGCTTCTTTATCCCCTTCAGCCATTAAAATTTTACTTTGCTTTTCCCCTTCAGCACGAAGGACTTTATCTTGTTTTGCAGCTTCAGCCTCTAAAATAATCGCACGTTTATTACGTTCTGCTTTCATTTGTTTTTCCATTGATGCTTGCACATCTTTTGGTGGGTTAATATCCACTACTTCAACACGTTCAATACGAACGCCCCATTTTTCTGTTGCTTCATCAAGCGCTAAACGAATTTCTGTTGAAATTTTTTCACGACCAGATAATGTTTCATCAAGTTCCATTTTACCAATAATTTGACGCATCGTTGCAGAAGTAATATTACGAACACCATATTCATAGTTAGAAATACCATATGTCGCAAGTTCTGGTTCAACAATTTGATAGAAAATAATTGTATCAATTTCTACTTGTACATTATCTTTCGTAATTACTTTTTGTGGTGGTACATTCGTTTGTTGAATACGTAAGTCATGATATACACGAACGCGATCTACAATCGGGATTAAAATATTTAATCCTGGGTGCATAATACGTTGAAACTTACCAAATCTTTCAATAACCCCAACTTTTTGCTGAGGAATAATTTTAATTGTTAATGCGATAAATGTAACTACAATTAGTGCGAATATAATCGTTAACGTTAATGCTACCATATTTACTCACTCTCCTTTTTTACTTGTAATATAGTACTATGCCTCTTTATAACTACGACTTTTTCTCCAGCATCAATAGGATCATCTGCAACAGCTGTCCAAGTATCTCCATCCACTTTCACAATACCATTCGCTTCGTTTGTAATCGCTTGCATAACAATTCCTTTTTTACCGACAAGCATATCTACTGTATCAGTAAAACCTTTTGCTTCTCGAAAGTTTTTTGAAATTCTTTTCGTAAAGAACGTCAATGTTAAACTTACAATCCCGCCAACAACAACTTGTAAAAATAATGCATCAGGAGCAAACAAAGCAATAAGACCTCCGACAACAGCCCCAATTCCAAGCCAGAGCATGTAAAACGTAATCGATAACATTTCCGCGATAAATAAAACACCCGCTATAATAAACCAAATCACCCAACTAGCCATATACAACCCTCACTTTCTTTCTCATTTTCTATATGTATATGAAGAAAAGAATGGTTTATCCGCCCTTTCTCATAGAGGGGCGTTTACTACTAGCTATTATATATATTCGTTTTTACAACAAGTATTAATAAAATACTATATTAATATATTCTTCATTATACATGAAAATTCCTTTCAAAATGTGACAAAAAATTTAATTCTTTCGAAAATTTAATTTTCAAATTATAATTATTCTAACTACTGAAGTATTATTTTTTATGAAGGTGGTATTCTTATTGAGAAACCGTTCACTAGCTTACTATTTAGGTTCTAAAATTTGCATTACTCTCGCTGACATCGTATACATAATGATTATTACAACTCATATTTATATCACAACTAAGTCAGCTACGTTAACTGCCCTTTTTCCATTATTACAAGTCATGACTAATCTTATAGCAAATACATCTGCACCACTTATAATCAATCGTTTTTCATCTTATTCATTACTTTTTACATTACAATGGACAAAAACTGTTCTATTAATTTTATTAATGCTATTATTTCCGGTCCTTTCCACAAACATTGTAGCACTATTAATTTTCATCTTTTTCATTTCATTATGTAGTGGCTGGAGCGCTCCATTATTATATGGTATTCTTCCGCGCCTTACACCAAAAGAAAAATTAGTAAAAGTAAATAGTATCTTTTCTTTTTCAACACAAATTGTGCAAGCCGCTGCTTATTCATTTACAAGTATTATTGTTCTTCTCATTGGTGCTACTTCTACACTCATGATTAATAATATTTTGATGGTTTTGGGATGTGTTGCATTGCATTTTTCATTGCGTTCTATACATACTGAACGAGAAACAGAGACCTCCTCTTCAAAAAAGACTGCTTTATTAGAAGGATGGAAACTATTATTTCAACATCCTTCTTTGCGCACAGTTACACTGATGGACTTAATTGAAACTTTCGCAGGAACAATATGGATTGGTGCTATTACGATGGCATACGTAACGACGATTCTTCATAAAGGTGAGGAATGGTGGGGATATATTAATACAAGTTATTATGTTGGCACGTTAATCGGTGGTCTATTAGCATGGAAAATGAGTTCATATATTCAAAATAATTTAATACGCTCCATGGCGATTGGCTCTCTTTTATTTAGTATTCTTACATTTTTATTTGGCATTACAAGTAACGCATTTATTGCCCTGTTTCTTTGCGTTCTAATGGGGCCATGTTATCAAATTAGAGATATTTCTCAAACGACAGTTCTACAATCCAGTGTCGCCCCTCCTTTATTATCAAAAATGTATACAGCACACGGTGCTCTTCTTTCAACAGCCTCTGGATTATCTATGCTTAGCGTTGGAATTATTACAGATACATTTGGCGTTCGTACAATTTATATCATCGCTTCTTTTCTTATTTTATGTTCTGCTTGTTTATCTTTTCGTTTATTAAAGCATCATAAGACAAAGCAGAAAGATATTTCACTTTAATCAATAAAACAAATAGGACAGGAATTCCTGTCCTATTTTATATTCTATTCATGACAAGTTGGGAATTTTTCTATGTTTTGTCGCTTGTTCAAAAGCATAAGCTAATTTAATTAATACCCCCTCGCTAAAGGTAGTACTTGCAATCGTAATTCCAAAAGGTCTCCCGCTTTCCATATATCCCGCAGGTATTGCTATAGACGGATAACCTGCTTTCGCACATATAGTAGACCCTATATAGGAAGGGAACAGTATCGCGTCAAGATTATATTTTTCCAACGCAAAATCAATACCCTGTCCTTGTGAAAAATATATATCTTCTAATCTGGCATTTAAATATTCTGGATTTCTTAACGTATTAGGAAAATCTTTTCTTACTTCCAACCTAGTTTGTCCATATTTCAAAGCTCTTTCTGCTATGTTTTTATTAAACTCCAATAGCTCCGAAATAGAATGTACTGGAATTGTAGAAGGTAGTTTAGAAAGATAATTATCCAGGCTATGCTTGAGCTCATAAAGCGAAACTCCCCAACTCCATTCCCTATGAAAAGACGGAATATCAATATCTTCTACTACCGTGGCTCCCTCATTACGTAATACTTGGATCGTTTCCTTAAACAATTTTTCATCGTACTCACCAGATTCATAATATTCTTTTGCTGCATTGGTAAATACACCTATCTTCGCTCCATTTAAGCCGTTAACATCAAGATATTTTGTATAATTCTGCTCTGCCCTTCCTTCACTTTTGTGAGTAGCTGCATCCATCTCATCCAATCCAGTTAAACTCCCTAGCAAAATAGCCGCATCTGTTACCGTTCTAGCAAATGGTCCTGCCGTATCTTGTGAATAAGTGAATGGAATAATTCCACTACGACTAATGAGACCCACAGTCGGTTTAATTCCTACTACAGAGTTTTGAACAGCTGGACTCAATATGGAAGCATCCGTTTCTGTTCCAACAGATAATACTGTAAAATTAGCGGCAACTGCTACCGCAGACCCTGTACTTGAACCACCAACGAACATATCATCCTTGCCCGTTCCGTATGGATGGATTGTTTGACCACCTCTTGCACTATATCCAGCCCACATTTCAAAAGACATTGCATTTGCTAATTCTGTCATGTTCGCTTTTCCTATTATCACCGCTCCTGCTTCTCGTAGTTTTGTAACGAGAAATGCATCTTCACTACTTATATTTTGTTCTAGTGCAATTGTACCTGCACTTGTATGCATTGAGTCATTCGTTTCAATATTGTCTTTAAGTAAAACAGGTATACCATGTAATGGGCCTCTTACACCTTTTATCTTTCTTTCATGATCTAATGCTTCTGCAATAAAAATAGCGTCTGGATTGATTTCTAAAATAGAGTTAATTTTCGGTCCATCTTGATCATATTTCGCAATTCTATGAAGGTAATACATGACTAATTCTTTTGAAGTTAACTTCCCATCTTCCATCGCTGTTTGTATATCATGAATTGTTAATTCTTTTTGCAAAAATGTATTGAACTGTATTTCCATTTTCATTCCCCTTCTATACGTCTTTTTATTTACGAAGTGTATCTATTACTTTTTTCATTTTCTCCGCTCCTCACATAAACAACAACTACAATTCCTTTAAAGGAATTCCACTCACCAATTTAATAACCTTTAATTTCCCGAAAAATAAAAAAAGTCTGAAACGAATATTTTCCCGCTTCAGACCCTTTTATTACTTTACACATATCTCATCAAGAAAATTTAAAAATTCACCCTGTTTACCGGCTAATTCAGGACATTTCGTAATATCCACCCATTCGTAACAAAATACTAACCCTCGGTCTTCTTCACCGGCACTTACTATATGTTCCCACGTATCTTTTACACCTGTTAATAATGAAATGTGGAAAAAATGACGTTTTTGATATTCCTTTTTTTCTTTTACATAAGTAATATAATCGGCAAGGAAGCGCTCGATACAAAAATGGCGTAATCCAGATTCTTCTTGCACTTCACGTAACACCGCTGCTTCTAACGTTTCCCCTTCATCAACTGTTCCACCCGGTACTTGGACACCAGCTTCAGGTATATCACGATGTTTAAAAACAAGTAATTGCATAATCCCATCTTTTTCTCTTGTAATATATGCGTGTACCTTTTTCTTATATAACATCGTCATTATACTGCTCTCCCCTCAATTTTTCACTCTGTTACTTCTTCAAGCGTCAGTTGATTTTCATATAAATATGTAGCTTGTGGATTCCCCACATACCTTACGTGCCAAGGTTCATACCGATAGCCCGTAATTGATTCTTTCTCGTTTGTATATCGAATTACAAAACCAAATTTATGAGCATTTTCAGAAAGCCACTGTCCTTCTTTCGTTTCTCCAAAGACTGTCTCTAACTGAAATTTAGCAGATTGAGATGTAATATCCATAGCTAGTCCAGTTTGATGTTCACTCGTACCAGGAACCGCGCTAGACATCGCTGTTTTTGCTTCTCCATCTTGTTTTTTATACATCGTATTTAATGCTTTTTGTCGATCAAAAGATCTAAATCCAGAGACTGCAAAAAGAAAAATTCGTTCCTTATCAGCTTGTAGAAACATCTCCTCAAGCGCCTGAGCTGCCTCTTTTCTCATTTTTTTCTTTTCTTGATCACCTTCACTAGAGTAACGTACTTTCGGAATAACTAAATCTGGCGGTCTATACCCATCTGGTAAACGCCTACTTTTATTCACAAGTACCAGCATCGAATTCGGATTGCTAATTACCGCAATCTCTCCATCCATATTAGCAATCGTTTCTTTTGCTTTCGGAAATATGTTATTTACATTCACTTCTCGCGCCTGCTTATCCTTATACATTTTATAATTAATTCCTGCTACTCCGACAATGAGTATCGCCGCCACGATACCAATTAGTATCCATCTTTTTTTCATATAACGACCTCTTATTTTAATAATTTGGCCATTTCATACTCATCGATGTCCTTCCCATCGATAATAAGAGCAGCTTTTTTGACACCTTCTTTCTCAAATCCAACTTTTTTATATAGTGTCTGAGCTCTTGTATTGTGGGCCATTACCGTTAATTCTAAACGCCATACATCATGTAATTTTGCCCATTTCTCAACCTCTTTAAACAATCTCGTCCCAATACCTCGCCCACTATACTCTTGCAAAATACCAATTACAATGGCTGCCACATGTCTCTTTCTTTGAATATTATTTCCATTCACTAAAATAAATCCTACTATTCTCTCTTCTTCAACTGCTACAAATATTGTTGCAGTTTCATTTTCTATAAATCGATGTATCATTTGTTCTTGTTGCTCGGCTGTAGCTGTTCTTTCTCCTGGTTCATATAACATAAATTTCGTTTCTTCATCTAATTGCTTACTTAATTGCAAAAATGATGCTGCATCTTCTACTTTGATTTCCCTAATCACCTGAATCACCCTACCAATTTCATAATATAAAATTTTTCCTTGTAAAAAGACTTTCTCTACTCTTCCGAAAATACCTTTCTAAATTCCTTACTATAAATAGACAAATTTCGATATTGCTATAATGATAGGAAATTATGTCTATAATATGACATGTCTTATTGACCATAACTTATGCTCAAAAAAAATAAACGTAAGCTTCTCACTTACGTTTATCCATTCACTTTTTCAGCTTGCCAAAAATATTCTCCAAATGCTTTAGCAAGAGCATCAATTGATCGATTCAATTCTTCATCTGTATTATCTACGCCACCAACTTCAATTAAAATCGCCTGGCCTGATAAGTCTTGATTATAAACACCATTCCCTGTTTGAAAGCCTTTTTGAATTACCCCTCGGCTCACCCCTGGATATTTCTTATTAATCGTCTCATGTAAAGCCGTTGCTAATTGTAAGTTCTTTTCATAGTTTTTGTTACCTTTCCCAATCACGAATGCAAGTTTTGCATATGATTTATCTCCAATTGTTTTTGTTGTAACATTTTTCCGTGCACTATCACGGTGTAAATCAAAAAAGTATTGAAGTTCTTTATTACCAGCCATCGCTTCTTGTACAATTTCTCGTGACAGCTTGTATGAACTATTACTGTTTAACCCTTTACTTATCAACTTTTGACCGACATCAGTCTTATCGTTAGTAGCACCTATACCTTCGCTTTCTAACTGTTCACGAAATCGATCGCCGACTATGGAAATATTCGTTGCAGAACTTGTCGCTTTATTCGGATTTGGATCATTTGTTAAATTAAGTAATGGCAAGTATGATTCCCAGCTATGCGAATGATATATAAATGCAACTTGTCTTTTCCCAGTCGTTTGAGCTGGTTGTTTCTTCTCTTTATTCGAATCAGGCTTAGGGACTTGTCCAGTTTCTCCAGTACGTTCTTTCACTACTTCTTCAAGAGGAACACTTGACTCTATTGGTAAGTTGGAATAATTTGTCCCTTCACCTGCTATAACGATTTCCGTATCATACTTACCAAACCCCGGGAGTTCCTTTCCAACAAAACTACGTACATCATCAAAACGAATATTCGTAGCCATAGAAAAGAGAAATGAAGAAATCGAAAAGTCTTGATTTAAATTCCGATATTCTTGTGTAAAATAATGATTCTCTTTCCCAAGAACGTACATGTACCCGTTCATTGACAACTCATTTAACCAGTTATATAAATACGTTGACTTCGTCTCTTTCAAAGAAGTTACCATCATACTAATGAGAAAAAAAGTCGCTAATACCGTAGTAATGACGAATAAAATCAATTTGCGCATGCTTGTTAATTTCACATAAAAAAAGCCTCGATTCATACTATCACCCTCTCTATTTCAAGTTATGTACAAGCTTTAGAGAATAGACCGTCTAAATTCCGGCCATATTGTTAATGAGGTGAAATGAATTGAAGCTATTAATCGGAATATTACCAATCGCTCTATCATTTATGTTTTATTTGTTTGCTAAACACCCTAAAATTCGTATCGTATTACATATTTGCGCGTACTTCGCATTGTATACAATCGGAACAATTCTTTCTATTAATATATATGACGTTCTAATACAAAATCTTGTTTTCATGACAAGCATTCATGGAATATTACTCAACCCTTTTTTTCTTATCGCAGGAGCATATATAGGCATATACACTTTGTACCTACTTTTTTCTCACATTATTACGAAACTAACAAATATAAAAAATGGAGTATAATGAAATGCGACCACCGTTCATCTGTCATACATGCAAAAAAAGAATTACAAGAAAGAAAGATCTTATTATCACTACACGGTACTTCCATTTTCATTTATTTCACAACAATTGTTTTAAACAACAGCAACTGTTCATCTCTCATTTTATTCCTTTGAATACACTTTTTTGTATCTTTCTTATTATGTATGGACTTATTGTTGGCAGCATTCTTATGATTACAGAGCCATCTATCATTTGGCTTGTTTTTTTACTTCCTATCTCATATCGATTTCTTTCATATTATTATGTTGAACGTTTTTTCTCTAAATAACGGGTAGACTGACCTCTAGGAATACTTAAACACTCCCACTCATTTTCTTTTAACATTTTACCAATGTAAATGATTTGTCCAATATGTAAAGCATAATGAGAGATTTGCCTTTCAATCGCTTGCATGACAGTGTGTTCTTCTCCGCGAATGTATACTTTCTGCAAAATCTGCTCTGGTACTAAATTATCCATCGTTTTAAAAACATACTCCCACCCTTCTTGCCATGCAGCAAGAACTTCTTGTTTTGAACTGTATCCTCCTTCAAATTCACCATCTCGGTTACGATCTATTTTTTCACCATCAGATGTTAAAAAATCCGTCCATCTGGAACGCATATTACCATGCAAATGCTTAATAATAATCGCTACGCTATTTGTTTCCACATGAGAAGACCATATAATTTGTTCATATGATAATTGGGAAAGCACCCGTTCTCCTTGATTCTTTGTTGCTTTAAAATTCGAAATGGCACATTGTAAATATTCTCGTCCAATATCCATATTAACACCTACTTTCCTACTAACTAATTTTCGTTCCATTTGGCAGTTCCATATTAGGCTGAAGCAACACAACATCTCCAGCTTCAGGGACTCCGCCTAATACGAGCACTTCCGATTTAAATCCAGCTACACGCTTCACCGGAAAGTTTACAATCGCAACGATTTGTTGACCGACTAAATTTTCTGGATTGTATCTCTTCGTAATTTGAGCACTTGATTGTTTTATCCCAAGCTCCCCAAAATCAATTTCTAGTTTAATTGCTGGAACTCTCGCTTCTTTAAATTCCTCTGCATGTGTAACTGTTCCAATCCGTAAATCTAAAGTTAAAAAATCTTCAAAATTAGCCATTTTATCATTCCTCCCAACTTATTACTTAGACAAAATACAAAAATCCCCTTCAAAAAAAAGAAAGGCGCCTAAGCACCTTTCTTTTGCATTTCACTTGATTCATTTGATTTATAGAAGAAGAAACCGAGCACACCACCAATACACGCTGGGACTAACCACCCTATTCCTTCTTTATATAAAGGTAACATTTGTAGTACATTTGAAATTGCGTCAATTTTGATATTCGCACTTTCTAAACCATTAAATAAGCTAACAGACAATGCACCTAGTATTGCTCCAATATAAATTGTATTACGCTTTCCTATCCACTTATGGAAATACGAAAGAACGATTAATACAATTGCAACTGGATAAATGATCATTAACACTGGTAAAGTGACTGTGATTAATTGTGTTAATCCTAGATTCGATACAATTAAACTAAATCCACATACTAACGTTACAATCGTTTTATGTGAAAATTTCGGGAATAAGTTTGAAAAGAACCCTGCACACGCAGATGTTAATCCAACAGAAGTTGTTAAACATGCAAGTGTAATTACAAGTGCTAATAAAATCTTACCGCTCGTCCCATATAACTCATTTACAACATTCGTTAAAATAAGACCACCGTTTTCTGAGACACCAAGTGATGTACTTGTTGAACCAAGATAAGCAAGTGATAAATAGATTAACGTTAAACCAAGTACAGCAATAATCCCTGATACAACAGTTATTTTTGCAATTTGGCTACTCTCTTTTATCCCTTTAGAGCGAATAACCTGCACAACGACAATTCCAAATACGAGCGCACTTATTGCATCCATCGTTAAATATCCTTGAATAAATCCACCAAAGAAAGCATTTTCTTTGTAAGCAGCTAACGGCGCAGCTGGTTCTCCAATCGGATCGATTATTGCCTTTCCAACAATAACAGCAACAATTAATACTAATAATGGGGTAAGAAATTTCCCGAACCAATCCACTAATTTAGATGGATTTAATGATAAATACCACGTAATTCCAAAGAAGACTACAGTGTAAAGAAATAGCATGTACCACTCTGAAACCATTGCATCTGATAAAAATGGTTTCATACCCATTTCAAACGAAACAGCTCCAGTTCGCGGGATCGCGAAGAATGGTCCAATTGCTAAATAACTAATGAGTGGAAATATAAACGCAAATATAGGGTGAACTCTAGAAGATAACGCTTTCAAGTCCCCCTCTACAAACGCGACAGCTGTTACAGCTAATAGGGGTAATCCGACTCCCGTTACAAGGAATCCAATTGTAGCAATCCAAACATTCTCTCCTGCCTGTTGACCTAAAACTGGCGGGAAAATTAAATTTCCTGCTCCTAAAAATAATGCAAATAACATTAAACCAATTGCTACCGTATCACCTGGCCTTAAACGTCCCTTCATACTTTTCATTTGCATAGCACTTTTTCATTGTTTATCTCTATTTTTACAATATGCTATGCATCCTCCTCTCTGCTCAAGATGATAAATATGCCCCTTACAAAGCAGTGTCTTTCTCCATAATTTCTCCATTCCCCTTATTATTACTCTAATTTTTGATTTTTTCGAAAATTCAAGTCATTAGAGTGTTATTACGTGGAGTATGGTTGTCAGACCTCTTTGTTTTTATCACAAATATAGTAACATATTTAGTTGAAAAATAAAAACATATTTTCAAATTGATTTTTTTGAAAATCGAAATTATCTACTTTTTCACTCTTTTACACAAATATTATTCAGTCACTACACTATTTTTAATTTATTATCTAAAAATAACTCTATATAGAAATCATAGCAAAAGCCATCCAACATAATTAGATGGCTTTTGTATGTTACTCTATCGTTTCCACTTCACGTGGATTATTCATCTCTTCTACATACACAACTCTAAATCCGTGATCTTCTAAATCCTTTAACAACGTTTCTAATTCACTATCTTCAAACTCTTCTCCCAATGTAAACATAATTCTACGAACTAATAAGGCATCATTATCAAAAGTCATTAAACTTTGGATACCAGTGTACTTCTTTAAAACTGTCGATAACTTTTGAATTGCACCATTATAGTCTTGCGTTCCAATCATGACAGAGTATTTACTAGAATGAACGCCCCATGCATCCTCCAATAACTCAAAAACTTTTTTATGAGTTAAGATTCCAAGGAAAATCCCTTTTTCATCAACTACTGATAAATAAGGTAATTTTTTAATTGTAAAAAATACTTTAAAGAAGGAAGAATCTTCTCTCACATATCCACCTTTATCGTTCAATAATTGTAATACACTCTCTTCGAGTGAACCTTTATATTCTAAAATATCTACTTTATATATATTCCCTAAATATCTCTCTTTTTTTTCATCTAAAACTGGTACACAGCGGTACCCACTTTTATTCAAATGCTCCAGTGCTTCTCCTATCGTAATTGAACTTGAGCAAAATAAAACTTCCCTTTTCGGCACATAATTCCCTTTAATCCTCATAAAAAGCCTCCTTATGTTAAAATACTTTCTGTGCCATAACTATATTATATTTTCAGAAAAAAATAAATAATTTATTTTATTTTTCTGAAAATTATTCATTTTCTTGTCATAATTTATTCACGGTTCATTCACTTATTTAGTATACAAGATCAAACATTCTCTCTAAATTTCTTTAAGAAAAACATATTGTAACTTCCGTCGAAAAAAGCTAAAATAAGAATAAGAATTTTCTGAATATTCTAAGAGTAGGTGATTATATGTCTTTATTGCGCTCACATATATGTAAATTTTTAGTTGGTGTTCTCATTATTTTTATCATTAGTCCTATTCCAGCATTATTCATTACACATAAATACTCATACTTAACTGGCTTTATAAGCATATTTCATAACTTCGCACAGCTTTCTTCTATATCAATTCCAAAAATTGATTGGATGCATGAATCTATCTTTTTCTCAGCAAATCAGATGGTACATACTTCTAATCATTCAACACCGTTATTCCCTTACATATGGGAAATATATTTTTTATCGACTGTTCGTTTTACCTTTACTCTTGCGATCGGATTCTTCATAAGTTTAGGTATCGGTCATTTATTTTTTAAAGCACCTAAATCAGTTAAAAAATTTACTACTGTATTGAGCTGGATACCTTACTCTTTTTGCACTGTGTTATTACAATGTTCAGTCTTATTACTACTCCTATATATAGCAAAATTTATAAACCTTCCTTACTACTCATCTTTTATCATCGTATGTAGTACTTCCATGATTATCATAATGCAAGCAATAAAAAAATGGCTTCCTTTCTTAAATAACACAAATGAATATGAAATAAAACACTCTTCTTTCCTTGCAGATACATTGTTTTTGGCGCTTACTTCAAATCATAAATCTATTTTAGGTTCCATTATTCTTTCATTCGTATTTATGGAATGCATTTTTCACGCAAACGGACTATTACAATTTATCGTTCAATTTGGCGGAAATGCACCCGTAATTGTTACAATTGGTTTATTACTACTGTATATCCCGTATAGCATACTCTCTTTCCTTCAAACACTTTGGACGACAAACTACTTCAAACAGCAATCATATGCTTTAACGAGAAGTATTTCAAAACCGTAATTTGAAATAACCCTTTATAACCTAAAAGTAGAGGGTTATTCCTTTTGTATAGCGGACAAAATAACAGCAAATTCAAAAACTACTATAGAAACATGCCAAAATTTACCCTTTTTCTTTGACTATTCTTTTCATTTGGATTTATTATTAAAGTATAACATAATTACAGGAGGTGACATCTCTATTCCAAAATTTGAAATAGAGAACACACTTGGACATATTAAATATTTTTCTCATCTTTGTACTTATTCTTATTTCTGGCTTTTTCGTTGCATCAGAATTCGCTGTTGTAAAAGTACGAAAAAGTCGAATTGACCAGCTTGCAAATGAAGGTCATAAGCAGGCATTAGCTGCACGGAGCGTCGTATCTAACTTAGACGTTTATTTATCCGCTTGTCAGCTTGGCATTACTATCACTTCTTTAGGACTTGGTTGGCTCGGTGAACCAACTGTGGAACATTTACTACGACCACTATTTGAAAAAATCAATATTACTGGAACGATGGCTAACACGTTATCCTTTATTATTGCTTTTAGTATTATTACTTTTTTCCATGTTGTATTAGGAGAGTTAGTTCCTAAGTCTTTCGCAATCCAAAAAGCAGAAGCAATTACTTTAAAATTTGCAAGACCTCTTATTTTGTTTGATAAAATTATGTATCCATTTATTTGGGTATTGAATAGTTCAGCTGTATTTTTCACAAAATTATTCGGTTTAGAACCTGCAAAAGAAAATGAACTTGCTCATTCTGAAGAAGAATTACGACTCATTTTAGGTGAGAGTTTTAAAAGCGGCGAAATAAACCAAACCGAATATAAATATGTAAATAATATTTTTGAATTTGATGACCGAGTTGCGAAAGAAATCATGGTTCCTCGTACTGAAATGATTTGCTTATCTACTGAAAATACGCTAGAAGAAAACATGGATATCGTCGCAACCGAAAAATATACACGTTATCCTATAATTGAAAAAGATAAAGATGATATTATCGGGATGATTAATACGAAAGAAGTATTTCATGATCAAACGAAAGGGATTTATAAACCACTTGAGTCTTATATACATCCCGTACTCACTGTATTTGAAACAGTTCCAATTCGTAAAACGTTAGTCCATCTTCAAAAGAATCGCGTTCAGATGGCAATCGTTATGGATGAATATGGTGGTACTGCCGGACTTTTAACTATGGAAGATATTCTTGAAGAAATCATTGGAGAAATTCAAGATGAATTTGATGCGGATGAATCACCTATGATTGAAAAACGTACGCCTAAGCTTACTGTTTTAGATGGGAAAGTACTTATTTCTGAAGTAAATGATATGTTTGGCCTACATATTGATGAGAGCGACTTAGATACAATCGGAGGCTGGCTCCTCTCTCAAGCGGTCGACTTAAATATTGAAGCTGGTTATTCCATTGAATACGATGGGTTTCAATTTAAAGCATTAGAACTTGATGGACATCAAATTAAAAAAATAGCTGTACATAAATTAGATATTACAAAGGAGTTATAAATTGACTGTATTATTAACAATCTGTATCATTGCCTGTTTCATTGTTTCATTTCTCGCCTTTATTTATCCTATTATCCCAGGTATCTTAGCTGTATGGGCTGGATATTTGATTTACCATTTTGGTATAAATGGCGGAGAACTAACGATTTCTTTTTGGATTATTCAAGCGATTTTCACACTATTTATTTTCGTTGCTGATTTTATTGCAAATGGATATTTCCTAAAAAAATACGGAAGTTCAAAGTGGGGCGAACGTGTCGGTATGGTTTCGATTATTGTCGGATCATTCTTCTTCCCACCATTTGGTTTAATTATAATACCGTTCTTATCGGTTTTTATAACAGAGCTAATGCATAAAAAGGCGCCAAAAGACGCCTTTCTAGTAGGAGTTGCTACTGTAGTTGGATTTTTAAGCAGCACAGTAGCGAAAGCCGTTCTCCAAATCATTATGATTATCATCTTCGTATGTTATATCATCTTCTAACCGTCCCGCTTTTGGGATGGTTTTTTAATACGAAATACCTACTCGACTATTTTCGTATATATTCTCATTACATAAACACCATGTAAAATGTGCTGTATCACCGACTGTAATTTTCGCTCCACCTTCTGGTAATATATCTTTTTCAGTTCGATATACGCCTGTCGCCTCACCGTCTATTAAATGTGTTGGACAAATAATAGTCCAACATAAATTACTATTACTAAGTATCTTATATGTAGTTAAATGATCTTCTGCTGCTGTAGTCGTTTTCCTTTTTGATTCATTTGATTGGAAACGATATATACTTGGATTTGTTCTTGCTTGTAAAATACCAGCTGTTCCTATTGTAATAATTTTCTTTACGCCCTCTTCTTCCATATGCTTAATAATATTTGGCATACTCTTCGCTAATGTCCCATTTCGATCCGTTCCAAGAGCACTAATTACAATTTCACATCCTTTTACCGCTTCCTTTATATCATTCCTGTTCAATACATTCCCTTCTATAACTTGTAACCTTTCATGTTCTATTTCCATTCTATTTAAATCACGAACTAATACCATCACTTCGGCTGAATCTTTTAATGCTAATTTTATAATTTCCGAACCTACTCTACCTGTTGCCCCCAATATACATACTTTCATTTGTTTCCCCCCTCTTTCATTTCTCTCTCTATTTTTCAATAATTTCAATTAATATACAACAAAAAAGCTTCCTCATATATAAGAGGAAGCTCTATTATTACTTTATCCGCTATTTGTGGGCAGTAAGACCCCCACCTCAAAATTCAGCGAAAGCTAAGAAGTTAAGTGGGGGATCAACCGCCCGTAAACGCCCGATTGGTTCAACTAATAATCAGTGGGGATGAACAAAACCCCCACTGATTAAAGTTTCACTTTATTTCTTTTCTTTAGAATCTGTAGACTTCTCAGTTCCGCTTGTTTCTTTATCTTTTTTTTCCTCTTGTTGTGTTGTTGTATCGTCTTCTTTCTTCTTATCCTCATCTTTACTACAACCTACCATTAATAAAGAACTTGCAAGTGCCATAGCAGTTAATGATTTAACCCATTTGTTCATTTGCGTTTCCTCCCTTTGATAGAATATGTACAACCCCATATTACTCTCTATTTTTAAAGGAGAGATTGAAAAATAGTAAATATACGGTAAATGTTTGTAAATTTTCCGACAACCAATATACCTTTAATTTATATATTCCATTCTCAATTGCTACATAATAAAGTGAAACTATAATTAGTGGGGAGTTTACGGATAGCAGGGCTCCCACCTAACCTCTTTGCTCCAGCCGAATTTTGAGGTGGGAGTTTTACTGCCTACAAATAGCGGGATAAAAGAAAAAAACTAAGGCGCATATTATTCCGCCTTAGTCTCTCATGCAAACTTCTCATTTTCATATACATGCGTAATTTTATATTCTTTCTTCACAACATATTGCCATACACTATAAGCGTAACGATTCATTTTCAAGAAACAATTTTCCAAAAACGAACGAAATTCTGGATTTGCAACTTCCACTGCAACTTGAGCAAACTTTAATGCTAATCGTTTTAAATGTGAAATATAACAAGTTGCAATTTGGATATCCCCTGTGTATTTACTATCCAATTCCTTTTCCATTTCAGAAAAAGGAAACGAAATTGGTTCACAAGTTACATGCTGTACATTCTCTCCTTCTTGAAAATTCACTTGTTCATTATAAGCTTGTAACATATATGGTAAGTGTTGCTGTATTAGCTCCTTTAATTCTTCGTCTCTTACTTGTCCTGTATACTCTCCTACCTTATATATAAGCATATAACTATATCTCATTAATTCTTTCATACATTCCATGAAAGTACCTCCCTTCTTTTTTGTTTATATGCTATAAATATGATGCTATAACATTCGCTATTCTTGCTAAAAACCAATCCCATTTACTAATTTTCTCAAAATCTTCTTCAGAAAATCTTTTTGATTTATGAAAGTCTTCTTTTAATCGACTCCATACATCAGCAACAACTGTTTTGTCATATATGACACAGTTAGATTCACAATTCAAATAAAAACTTCTATTATCAAAATTCGCTGTACCTATATCAACAATTTCTCCATCAATAATCGTTACCTTCCCGTGAAAAAAGCCATTCCGATATTGATAAATCTCTGTTCCCGCATGTAACATATCTTTCAAATACGGATATGCAGCTTGTTTTAACAATACGGCATCACTTTTAAATGGTACGAGAATTTTCACATTGACACCACGATGTAATGCATCTTTTAACTCTTTCATCATTTCTTTACTTGGTACAAAATATGGCGTAGCAATAATTAATGACCTTTTAGCCTGCTTTAAAAGCGCTCCATATTTTTCCCATAAACCTTTTCCATCTGAAAATAAATATTGGTATTTTACATTCCCTATTGCGGGTAAACTTTTATGTACAGACATTTTTTCTCCCGTATCTTCTTTCCAGTCATCAGCAAATTTTCTTTCCATATCATTTGCACCATTCCCATTTATGCGAACATGATAATCACGCCACGGACCAAATTTCGGATCTTGTCCAAGGTACTCCTTTCCAATATTAAAGCCACCAACGTATGATACTTTTCCATCTATCGTGACAATGCGTCTATGATTTCGTTGATGCAAAGTATAAAATACATTTTTCAATTTAGGTTTTTTACTAAATGTAAACTTGACACCGTTACTCTTTAATTGGCTAATTATCTTTTTCTTCAGTTTATATCCACCTATACGATCGACTGACAACTTCACCTCTACTCCGCTAAATGCTTTTTTCTCGAGTAACTGTAAAAACTCTTGGCTTATTTCATCTTTTCCTACAATATAAAAATGGATATATACATACTTTTCTGCATTATTTATATCATCGAATAATTTCCTATATAACTCTTGACCGTTCGTATATAACTGAAATTCGCCTAATCGAACCTGTTCCAATTCATATTCACTAGCCATTTTTTTCCCCATTTCCACATCGATGCTCATCCAAATAAATACACCTATTAAACAAAGGATTACAACGAAAAAGTGCTTCATGGATAATTTCCTTTCTCCACTTACTGTTATTCCTATATCTTCCCTTTTTTAATACTTTATCATTCAAGAAAATATGTCATTACATGATATATGTCCATATCAAACAATAGCCCATTTGCATATTGTATGTTGTATCTTAAAATAAAAGGAGGAAATAACAATGGGCTTCGCACATGGTAATGGATTCGCGCTATTAGTCGTATTATTTATCCTCTTAATTATCGTTGGTGCTGCTTGCTTCTGCTAAGTAGTTATTGTCATACGATATGTGGATGAAAAAACTATAAAAGCGGCCACCTATTTTTAGGTGGCCGCTTTTCATATTAAAACCATTTCTGTATGTTATGGTAACCTTAACGGTTAAGTATTCATCTCAAAAAGTTAGCAATGTAGCTACTTTTTTGCTCTCCGCCTTACGAATATGACGTTGTTCTGCACGTAACACAGCAATGCGATGTAATTCTTTCTCTTCTTCTGTTTCAGGGATAACACGTGGCACAGGAACTGGATTATTTTCCTTACTAAGTGCAACAAAAGTAACAAATGAAGTTGCCGCTACACGTTTTTCACCTGAAATTAAATCTTCCGCTACTACTTTCACAAATATCTCCATAGAAGTTCTTCCCGTCCAAATGACGAAAGATTCATAACTAACACAATCTGAAGAACGAACTGGGTGTAAGAAATCGACCCAATCCATAGACGCTGTGACACATTCCATTCTCGAGTGTCTCGTTGCTGAAATCGAAGCAACCATATCCATCTCCGCTAATATTTTTCCACCAAATAGCGTGTTATGATCATTTAAATCCGTTGGAAATACTCGGCTCGTTTTAAACACTCTTGACTCATTAGCTGTTTTCCCCTTTACTTCAGTCATTGATATCACCCCTTTGATTATTTATCCCTATTACTTTAATAATTACTATACAAATTGAACTACACGTTTAATATTAACAACATTCGGAACTTTTAGTCCATAAAAAAGAACCGATTTTATCAATCGGCTCCTCTAAATACATATTGTTCTTTCGGCGGTTCAACTTTATTCCATTTCGTTACTTCTAACACTGGAATATTCGCATGAAACGGCTGATAAAATTCAGTTGAAATTTCTCCTTCCACCTGAATCCAATCATCATTTTTCCACTCTACACCTTCTGGTTTTTTCACTAACATACCATATACACCCGAATCCGCTACACAATGAATAATACCGAAACGGAATAAGAAGTATTGTTCTTTCTTAGAGGAATCATCACGGAAAACAAACCCTTTATACGATAATTTCTTCCCAGTAAACTCACCAGGATAATTATAAATTGTCTCCATACCTTTTAAGAAATCTTCATCTTTTAAAGCAATATTATCTTTCGTAACAAACTCTTTCTTTCCTTTTTCCATTACACCACGATAGCCTTCTTTTCCGTAATAAATACTCGTATCAGGTCTTAAAAATTGCCTTGTCATAAATGGATCTTTACTTTCTGCCTGTGCAACAGGAAAATGAAATCCCTTCGCTTTAACAATATCCGAATCTAATGTTGCAATCGGGAAAAATAACCCTGAAATAATTGGAAAACAGAACAATGTGTACGAAAATGCTTTTTTCCACCATGTATTTTCATCTTTTGAATGATCATGCCCACAATGGCTATGATCACAACTACAATCATGTTTCTCTTTTTCCTTTCGATGCTCTTTTTGGAAAACGATAATAATTTGTACAATCGTTAAGAAACCTAAAATAATAGCTGCAGTTTTTGATAAATAGGCATACTTCATATTGATATATTTCGTAATATTACCGGAAATATGAAGCTGCGCAATTAAAATTGTAAAACCTAATAATATATATGCTCGAAACATAACCTACCACCCCATCGCATAAATGAGTAGTGAGCTTGCATAAACAACAAGTGTAACTGTAACTATAACAACAATTACAAACTTTGTTTTAAATGTCGCAAGCATCATAAACATATTTTTAATATCCACCATCGGCCCATATACGAGGAACGCGACAAGTGATGCTGTTGAAAATGTACTTTGGAATGACGAAGCAATAAATGCATCTGCTTCTGAACAAAGTGATAAAATGAAAGCAAGTCCCATCATAACAGCTGATGAAGAAAACGGCCCTTGTCCAATTGCAAGAAGTGTTGAAGTTTGTACGAACGTTTGAACTGCGGCAGCAATTAACGCTCCTAATACTAAATATTTCCCCATTGAGAAAAATTCCTCAACAGCGTGTGTACATACATCCCACATTTTTTTACGTAATGGACGTTTATGGTTCACTTCTGGGAAGTGATCATCTCTTAATTGATGTTCTTTAAACATAAATGATAATATAATTCCAACGATAATTGCTACAATAATCGCTACAATAGAACGATACCATACCATATGCATACTACTTCCAAAGGCAACATATGTTGCAAATAATACAACTGGATTAATAATCGGTCCAGTTAACATAAATGCAATTCCTGCATATGGCGGAACACCTTTTCCGATTAATCGTCTTACAATCGGAACAATTCCACATTCACAGCCTGGAAACATCATTCCTAAAAAAGTAGCTAATAAAACAGACAGAAATCGGTTCTTCGGCATCCATTTTGCCACCATATCTTCTGTCACGAACATTTGAATGAATCCTGAAATAAATACACCAATTAGCACAAACGGAAGTGCCTCGATTAATATGGAGATAAAGATTGTATTCATTTGCAGGAATGCTTTCGGTAATTGAAACAATTCCATGATGTATTTCCTCCAACTTTTCATTAACAATATGTAATTTTAACCCCATTTTATTATTTGAACAAGACTTATATGGAATTCATAGCCATAATACACATTACATTTTACAATTTATATTCTATTTCAAAACTGAGATTTTATAACAAAGAAAGCTGCTCTAGCATAGTTTTATGACTTTGCTAGAGCAGCTTTCTTATCTTTAAAAGTAACGTTTCTTCCAAAAAACAAATGCTAATGTGAGAGATAGTGTTACACATATTATGAGTACAATGACAAAACCATGGGCTTCACCTTCAAATGGAACCTTTACATTCATTCCGAAGAAACTAGAAACCATCGTTGGTAATGATAAAATGATTGTAATAGACGTTAACAGTTTCATAACACTATTTAAATTATTTGATATAACGGAGCTAAAAGTATTCATCATTCCACTTAAAATGTGACTATATATTTCCGCCATTTCAATAGCCTGCTTATTTTCAATTAATACATCTTCTAATAAATCTTGATCGTCTTCATACATTTTTAAAAATGTACTGTTACGCATTAATTTTTGAATTACAATTTTATTTGCCTTTAATGATGTTGTAAAGTAAACTAAACTTTTTTCAAGGCCTAACAATGTGAAAATTTCTTTATTTTTCATCGATTTATTTAATTGGTGCTCTAAATCGATTGTTTTTCGATTAATTTGCTTTAAGTATCTTAAATAATAAGTAGAAATTGTATATAAGAGCTGAAGTGCAAAGCGTGTCTTTTTAAACGTATAAAATTCTTTAATACGTTGGTTAATAAAACGTTCAAAAATTGGATTTTCTTCTAAGCAAATTGTAACAAAACAATCTGGCATTACAATCATACCTATTGGAATCGTGTCGTAAATCGAATTTCCTTCTTCATCATGTCTAACTGTCGGAATATCCACGATAATTAAAGTATTACTGTCTTCCTTTTCAATACGAGAGCGTTCTTCATCATCCAAAGGGTCTTTAATGAAATCTAAGTCTACATTTAAAGTTTGTACTAGATATTGAATTTCTTCTTCCGTTGGATGAAGTACATTAATCCAGCAACCCTTTTGCATTTCCTCAATCTCTTGTAGTTTTCCGTTTCGGTCTGTTAAATACATATTTAACATACTATCACCCCGATTCTTTTTACATGTGGGAATCTACCTCACTTAAACAACAGTTTTTGAACCGCCATGTTCAGCATATGAAACATACGTTTAAATTTCAATAGAAAAATTATTTTGAAAACGTTTTTATAAGAAAAAATATTATAAACATAGAAAAAGACAGAGTGTTCTCTGCCTTAAAAAGCTTATGTTGCCTTTATAACATATTTAGAAAGCATCCACAAGTTAAAGCCAACTGAAATCGTATAGCCAGCGTATGTTGAAATGATAAAACTTACATAATCAAAATATGGAAGCAGTACAATATTTAAAACTACCTTCACAATAATTCCAATTACTAACCCTAATACTGTTTTTTGCTGTTGATTTATTCCTTGTAGCATTGCTGCCGTTACTGTAAAGAGAGAGAAAAGTATACAAGCAGGAGCATAATACTGTAAAATGATTCTCCCCATCTCCGGATCATTTCCGGCACCAAATAAAAGAGTATATACTGGCTTTGCTAACAACATCATCCCAATTGCCGCTGGTACCGTAATCCCTACTACTAATACATTTGTCCTCGTAAAATGTTTATACAATAGCTTCGTATTTCCAGCTGTATAAGCTTTCGTCATCTCCGGTACGAGAGACATACTAAAAGCAGTCGCAACAGAAACTGGAATGAGCACAACCATTTGAACTAAGCCGATAATCGCATTAATCTTTTCTGCTTCTCCTTGCATATATCCGACTTGTATTAGTAGTTTATTAATTGTAAATGTATCAATCGTCTGATACAACGGAATCGCTAAACCGACTACAACAAACGGTATTGAATATGTAAAGAGCTCCTTATACAACGAGAAAAATGATTTCGTTGTTTGTGGTATACTTGCTATCTCTTTTTTCTTTAAGTGTCTTCTTCTTTTTATATAATACACACTTAATACACTTAACCCGCCTATAGCGCCCATAAATGCACCAAACGTGGAAATACCAACTGCTAATGAAACAGAAGCTTTTAAAACATATAAAACGACAAAGCTTCCTATCAAAATGGTTAAGACCCGAAAAAATTGCTCTACAACTACACTGAGCGCAGAAGGTCCCATCGATTGAAATCCTTGAAAGAATCCCCTTAATAAGCTCATTACTGGTACAAGTATTAATGCAAAACTTACAATTTGAATGTTATGAGTTACAGCCGTTACACTATTCCCTGTTTGATCATTTCCATCAATCACAAGTTCAGCTAAATGTGGAGCTAACAAATAAAGTGTAAAACATGAGATAACTCCCATTAAAAGCATAAAAACAATACCACTCTTTAGCACTCTTTTAACCGTATGATAGTCATTCAGTTGATCATATTTTGATACCATCTTTGAAACAGCGAGTGGTAATCCCATCGTTGCAATACTGAGCATAATCGTATATGGACGGTATGCATATGTGTATAACACGTATCCACTCGTACCGACCATAGCTGTAAATGGTATAACATATATAAACCCTAACATTTTAGATATCATCGTTGCCATCGTTAAAAATATCGTTCCACGTATAAACGGCGATCCTTTCATCACATTCCCCCGCTACGTCTTATTATTACACATTATGGACAACTCTCTTTTTTTAGAACCGAAACAAATTAAAAAAGCCAATGAATCATCATTGACTTTAACGTGTTGTTTTTTTCTTTTTCAAATACTTTAAACCGAAATATAGAGCAACAAAGAGAACTGCTCCTATTATTATGTAATGTGTGTAATCTGATGCATACTCTTTAATATGTCTCCAATTCCCGCCAAGCTTTTCACCTAAGTAAATAAATAGTATTGACCATGGAATAATCGCAACCACTGTATACAGTGTAAATAGTCTTAACGGCATTTTAGCTAATCCCGCTGGAATAGAGATGGCATGACGTACAACTGGGATAAAACGTGCCGAAAATATTACTCCCGCTCCGTAACGCTTAAACCAATTTTCTGCTATGTCTAAATGATGTTTATTAATAAGCAGATATTTTCCATACTTCTCGACAACCGGACGTCCTCCGTAGTATCCAAGCCAATATAAAAAGATTTGAGCTAAAGTACCACCGATTGTTCCGGCAATAACTGCACCGACGAAGCTAATTTTACCATTTGCTACTAAAAAGCCTGCATATGAAAGAACAATTTCACTCGGGATAATTTCAATCATTAAACCTAGTGCTACTCCAAAGTATCCTAGACTTGCAAAGAATTGTAATAACTGATCTATTATGTTTGCTAACATTTTCTTTTCTATCTCCTTTTTTCTTCACATATCATCCCATTATCACATAAAGGTTGCAATCTGCCAATATCTTCATTAAAACAATATGTATAGCAACACTAATCTATTAGTTTTTCTTTCTGTGGATCTTTCATGTAGGCAAACATTTCTTTAATTTGCTCTTCAGTATTTCTAGCAATTGATAAATCTGGCAATTCATCCTCACCAAAAAACTCTATTTCTTCTGTTTCAATACTAGTTTTCTTTTCTCCACCTACAATCTCACATCCAATGAAAATCTTATATACATGTGTTGCTGAAGGTGATGGTTGATGTTTTTCTTTATCGAATATAGCTAATAACTTAAAATGAGCTACTTTATATCCTGTCTCTTCTAAAACCTCTTTCGCTGCGACTTCGGTTGGAGTATGACCAATATCAGCCCATCCACCTGGCAATGCCCATTTCCCATCACTTTTTTCTTTCACAAATAATAGTTTTTCATTTTGAAAAATTACTGCTCGTATATCCACTTTTGGTGTTTGATAGCCTGTCTCACTTGCAAATAATTTTTCCACTACTTCCCAATCTGTTTTTGTGTAATGTGACATCATAGAAGTTGAAATATCTCTTAATTGTTGGAAACGCTCTATATCATACACATCCTTGGAATACGTTAACCCCGCCTGGGCTATAGATTGTATTTGCTTTACCCAATCAATCCATTTAATCGTCATCTCTACACAACCCCATTCTCTATTATATTCATACTATTTCACTTTTTATCGATACTTCTTTATTATACAAAAAAGAGATTGATAATGTTTCAATCTCTTCAAAATTAATCCAATTCATGTAAGTGGTCTTGTATATACTTCCTTTTTTTATTTATATATTCACAAATCATATCAGCCTCTTGGTCAAATGTTTCGATTTTTTCTTTCATATATGGATCTTGTATTAAATATGGACGAATCGATTCACACATTTCTTCTACTTTCGGCCTCATAAAAGAAATTGTAAATTTCTCTTCTAATATTTCTTCTAAAATACTTCGATATTGTTTTCGAATTACAGGTATATCTAACAATCTTGCACTTAACGTGTTGTATCCTTGAATACGAATATACTCATGATTAAGTGGTCTTCCTTGTACATCGCGCCCCCAAGTCGCATCATAATCCCACGGTATGACTTCAAATAAATTTGTTTCATCGTTATGATATAGTGCATAGTTATGAACAAAACCGTCAAAATTTTGTGTAAAAATAACTCCAGCTAACCACCGTAAATATTTATCTACATTTAGAAACTTCCCAATTTCTTTTTCATAATCTTCCCTCGACAAAGTATTCGCTTGAAATACAAATTCACTCAGTTGTTCTTCACTATTTTCATTCGAATATTTAAATTCATACCCTGCAAAGAGCTCTGTCTTAACATCTTTATCTCGCTCACTCATTAAAGAAAAGTTCGCATCATCATCGATCGCATAATAAATAGAACCACTCGGGAATCCTCTACTTTTTAAAAAGTTTTCATCAACTGATTCTAACTGTAAATATACCCCTTGAGTTTGACCATTAATTTTTATAAATACATGTTGTGACTTTGGTGAAAGTACACCAATATCATGAAAGAAATCTAGAGATAATTTATTTCGTATGAGAGACGGATCCATAAACTCAGAATTTAAATGAAATTCTTTCGCACCTTGAAATTTTTTCGGTTTATAAAACATAACATGATAAGATTTTTTCTCAAATTCACGAATATGAGCACCACGGTAGACAATATCAATGTCATACTTCTTTTTTCCATAAGTTAATTTTGCTGGCACTGGACTATCTGACCAAATGTCTTTTTTCAATTCCACTAAGTACATTGGATGAACAAAAAAATCATATGAAGGCAGCATGTTTTCTCATCCCTTCTCAGTTCTCTTCATTCAATGTATGCACCACGCCTTGTCCATACATCCGCTTTCATCCATTTATATAAAATTACACTCTTGTCCTGTTCAGAAAGAAACCGTATCTCATATCATGTTAAGGAAAAAGAATACCTTTTCAATTTAATACACGATAAGGAGGATTTCTATGAAACGTGATATTAGAAAAGCTGTTGAAGAAATCAAAAGTGCAGGGATGGAGGATTTCTTATATCAAGATCCAAGTAATTTTGAGTGCGATG
This sequence comes from Bacillus cereus group sp. BfR-BA-01383, assembly GCF_022663495.1. Taxonomy (NCBI): domain Bacteria; kingdom Bacillati; phylum Bacillota; class Bacilli; order Caryophanales; family Bacillaceae; genus Bacillus; species Bacillus cereus group sp. BfR-BA-01383. Next base: position 22,702 of record NZ_JAKUFP010000005.1, on the reverse strand, counting down.
ATGATAAATTCTCTCATCATCGATGTACAACAGGGCGTAAATGTACAACAGGGCGTAAATGTACAACAGGGAATAAATGTAAAACAGGGAATAAATGTACAACAGGGAATAAATGTACAACAGGGAATAAATGTACAAGAACAAGATGTACTCGCGTGAAGCATTGTACTTTCGTTACAAAACGTAATCGCGTGAAAAAATGTACTTTCGTTACAAAATGCGTGCGCTTTGAAAAGAAATGTTTCTGGACAAAACGATGTTTCTGTAAAAAATGTGTATTTTCCCCTCATAGCCATCATGGTTCTTGTGATGATTCGTGGGATCATGGTAAAGACTGTCACGATGACGGGCACAAATGGAATGATTGCAAAGATTGCAGACATAAGTCCTCTTCTTGCAAAAACAAGAAATTCGATCACTTCTGGTATAAAAAACGTAATCGCTAGTTTTTTATGCCCACAAAAAAAGGCCGTTTTGCGGCCTTTTTTACTTTTCCTGAAAATGACTTATATCTGCAAATTGTTTTACTTCACCACAATCGTCATCAAACTCAATTACACTAAGACTAGCGCTGTGCATGAATGGATCGTCCCATACATTTGCAATTTCAATACCCGCAAAATGTCCTACAAGTAATTTCGCCGCTGCCGCATGAGAAACAATTAATATATTTTCTCCTTTATGCTTTTCTAATAGAAGCTGTATCCCTTTAATAACTCTTTTATAAACAGACCCAAAATTTTCTCCTGATGTTGACTGAAAAAGATGTGGCTCATTCCAAAATAAATGTACTTCTTCTGGATATTGCTTTTCTATATCCGCGATTGTTTGTCCTTCCCATATACCCATATTAATTTCATAGAAGTGCTCATCCGCTATAATAGGTATATTACGTTCACCTTTTATTAACTCCGCAGTATGAAGGGTCCTTTCACTCGGACTACTATAGATCGCATGAATCGATAAATCTTTCATTCGATCCCCTAATTGTTTCGCTTGTAACATACCATTTTCAGTTAAAGCTGAATTTTTCCGTCCTTGCATTCGTTTCGCTACATTCCATTCCGTTTCACCATGCCTTGTTACATATATAGTTGTTTTCATTTCTTATTCCCCCTCACCATTTTGGTCGTAATTCCCACGGTTCTACTCTCCCTACAATCCATTCCGCTCGTTTACTTTCAATCCCTTTTATAACCCCATCCGCTATCTCTTCATTGGTAAGCCATCTTCCGTATGTATCTTCTAAAATAAAACCTAATATAATTCTGTGATAACTACATTGTGTACCACCTATTTTTGATGCCGTCATACGCGATGCTTTACTGCCCAAAATATGAAATAAACTATATGTTTCAGACGACAAATCTAGTTCTTTACAGATGTTTGATAGCGCATGCTTTGCACTCGAGTGTACCCATGCGACAACTAATGTTATTGGGCCATTTTTCTCAATCGTACTTTTAATAGCTAACTTTATATCGTCATCATTATGATAATCTAACGAAAGGCATGTAATATTTTCTGGTGCAGAACTCATTCGCTTAACACTTTCTAATTTCACTTCATCTCGTCCAATAATAGATACATGAAACCCTTGATCACAAAGCCACATAGAAACTTTCTTTAACATCCCTGTTCCACCAATTACAAGTGCATGCAAATGTTCTATCCCTCCTTAGTAAAATGTCATATGAGGTTTCTCATCCTTATAATAATTTAGACGGTCTTGTAACGTCCCTGAATGAAACTCAAACTTGTGACCATCAGGATCAACAAAATATATAGACTCACAATCTCTTACATCCCGTTCTCTTCCTTGTAAAATATGAACATCATGTTCTTCTAACCGCTGTAGTAAGCGTTCAAAGTCTTCTTGTTCAACAGAAAATGCAATATGTGTATAAGATCGGTGAATTTCATTTCTCGGAATATGCGCCTCTTCATTAAGTGCTATCCATATCCCGCATATATTAAAATATGCAAGTTTTCTCCCTTTAGCCAATAATTTTCCTTCTAGTACTTTTTCGTAAAACATAATAGATTTTTTTAAATCGGAAACTGAAAAGCAAAGATGATTGATTCCCTTTAACAACTATAGCCCCCCCTTATACAAATAAAAGATGAGCGAAAATTCACTCATCTTTTATTATACTATTTCTTTGTAATATATGCCCATTTATAACTGAAGTCTCCACCAAACGTATGGTTAGCAATACCTTTTACATACGGCTTCTCTAAATACGCTGTACTTTGCTGATACGCAGGTGAGATTGCAGCGTCTTGACCAATTAAGATTTTTTCTGCTTCTGCAAGTGCTTTCCAGCGTGCCGCGTCATCTTTTAGTAGTTCTCCTTTTGATTTCGCTACTAAATCATCATACTTCGGATTAGAATAAGCCATTTCATTAAATGAGCTTCCAGTAACGAACATATCAATGTACGTCATTGGATCTGGATAGTCTGGGCCCCATGCAGATAACGAGAATTCATATTGTAACTTCTTCTCTAAATCTAGTTTTTGTTTGTATGGTTGTTGCTTTAAATTCACCTTTATGCCCGGTAAATTTTTCTCTAACTCTTCTTTAATAAAGTCGCCTACTTTTTTACGGCTACCGTTATCATCATTTAGGAATTCCACTGTTATTGTATCTTGACCAAGTTCTTTCTTCGCTTCTTCCCATAATTTTTTTGCTTTCGCTACATTATCTTTACTGTCACGGAAATTTTTATTTACGGAACGGAAGTCTTTTCCATCTGGTCCTGACGTAAACTTTTCAGGTACTAAGAAATACGCTGGCAATGAGCCGTCATTTAAAATAACATCAGCGATTCCCTTTTTATCATACGCCAAATCAATTGCTTCACGAACTTTTTGGTTTTTAAATGTTGCATTTTGTTGATTAAAGCGTAAGAAATACATACGTGGATCTAGCTTCGTTTTAAATTCATCTGGCTTACTCTTTTTATATTTGTCAACAAATTCAGAACTTAGAATAACTCGATCTGCTTGATCACTATCGTATAGATTTACTCCTGTGCTCGTTTCCTTCACAATACTTACATTAATTTCTTCTAACTTTACAGTATCTTTATCCCAATAATTAGGATTTTTCTTTAATTGATAACTTTGCTCATGTTTCCATTCACTCATTGTAAATGGTCCATTGTACAATAATTTATCTGCCTCTAATGCGTATTTATCCCCCTGTTCTTTCACATATTTTTCATTTAAAGGGAAAAATGTTGGGAATGAAGTAAGTTCAAGGAAATATGGTGCTGGTTGTTCTAATTCTACTACTAACGTTTTATCATCCTTTGCTTTAACCCCTAATTGATCTAACGGTAATTCTCCTTTATTTACTTTCTGTGCATTTTTCACATCAAATAAAATAAATGCATACTCAGCGGCTGTTTCTTTATCTAAAGCTCGCTGCCAAGCATATACAAAATCTTGTGCTCGAACTGGATCGCCATTAGACCACTTTGCATCTCGTAATTCAAATGTATATGTTGTTTTATTTTCACTAATCTTCACATCTTTTGCCATACCTGGTGTTGGCTTATTATCCTTATCTAAACGATATAACCCTTCCATTGCATTTACAAAGGCACGGAATGATACAGAGTCTGTTGATTTTGATGTATCCATTGAAGGAATTTCTGCTGTTTCTAGTAAGTTTAAAACTTGCTTATCTGCTACTCCCTTACTTGCTTCTTTCTTCGTTGTAGATGCCTTCTCCCCATTTCCGCAACCTGCAACTAATACACTTGTCGATAATGCAACTGCAGCAATTGTTGTTACCTTTCTCTTCATTCTTCCTTCCCCCAATCTATATGTATAAATGAAAGCCTGTATAATATACATATTATACAAAAGATTCTGATTATTTTAAATATTTATTTTTATAAACTAAAAAGAAGGGGATAGAAATTGCTTTCCATCCCCTTCTTTTTTAGTGCATTTACTTGTAATCCATCCTCTAAATCAAACGGATTTTGAACCTTGAATATTTCTTCCATCATCTTCAAAAACTCTTCTTCATTTTTAGATTCACCATTAACCGTAAGGGAGTATGGTTCAATTTCACTCAATTTATAATCAACAATAAATTGAATTGTAACTTTTTGTCTTGGCATCCCTGGGCTGTATCCTTGAAATTCTACTAAATCCATGCCTTCCGATCCGCGATAATATATCCACCCTGAATTTTGAAAATAGTTTTCAAACGATTCACCAATCGAAAAGAACGGATATTCATAAAGCGAACTTGTACGTACTTTTTGTATAATATCTCGATCAGTCGGAAAAAAGAAATGACTGAAAAAAATACTAGCAACTGCTAAAATAGTAACGATTGTCGCTCCCATTCTACTTGTTCCGCCACTATCACGAATGAGATAATTTTCAACCGATTCATCTTTAATTCCCCGTGCTTTTATTCTATATATACGCCTTTCTGCAAATTGATAATATAATCCATTCGCAAAAATCCCCATCCCAAATAGTATAAAAACGAGTAATAAAAACGTGAGAGGCACTATATTAATGATTGGCAATGCTACGTTGAACCCCATATAATAAGAAAATGCATCACATGCTACTAATAACAGTATAAATAAAGCAGCAGGTAAATAATACTTACGATACCCTAGCCAACCTACATTGAAAATAGTAGCCCATCCATTCCAACTCCACCTAGCAATTCGCTTATTCTCAAGATCCCATTTTCTTTTGTAGTATGGATATTGTCTCCCTACATATACTTCTAATTCTTTATCTATTAGCGAGCTTTCTTCACCTTGTTCATTGTGCAAGTTTCGTTGACAATTTGCACAATTCAACTGATTACTTACGCAAGGTTGCCCACAATTTATACATCCCAAAACAATCCCTCTTTCCTTCCACACTTCATTTCAAAATACCTTCGTGTTTTAACAACCACTCTTTCCTCCATAAACCACCCGCATATCCTACAAGCTTTCCACTCTTTCCTATTATGCGGTGACACGGAACAATAATTGAAATGGGATTACGACTATTTGCTCCTCCTATCGCTCGTACAGCTTTCGTATTTCCAACCTTCTCTGCAATATCTAGATATGAAGCACTTACGCCGTACGGAATAGTATAGAGCGCATCCCATACATTTTTTTGAAATGATGTTCCCTCAGCAGACAGCGGGATTGTAAACTCTTTTCTTTTTCCTTTAAAATATTCATCTAACTCATTTATACATTGTTCTATCATTTCATTTGTATTTTCTTCTTGTCGCTCATCAACAAATATAACAGACGTAATTCCTTCTTGATTCGCTGTAATTTCCAGCAAACCTAGTTCACTTTCATAATAAGCCTGGTACATATGTTATCCTCCCATCCAGTTCATATTAGTCATTGTAACACGAATAGACAAAATTTTTCGTATAGGCGTTTTATTAGTAAAGCAAAAAAGTGAATGATACAATGTAAGAAAATTCGGTTCTGGTGCAAAAAGATGATAAATAAAAAAGAATCAAGGATTCCTAACGGAATCACCTGTTAAGCAGTTAATCCAAACAGCTGGTTGATAAAAATATTTTGATTTTTGACAGACTGGTCCTGCAAATCAATTTGTTTTTTTGACCATATGCATGGCTTCAACACCACTCAATATAGAGGCTGATGTTTTGTATGATGTAAATCCCAACATAGAGCGTATACGTTTTTTAATAAAACGATGATCTTGTTCTACTATGTTATTTAAATATTTTATCCTTCGGATTTTGGTGCCTGTTGGTATCCTTTTTTCTTTCTTCAACTGTTCGATAGCAATTGGATAAACAGGGTTCTTATCAACCGTGATGATACGAGGTTTTGAGACATGAAAAGACCGCAAGGCTTTCTTGAAGAATCGCTTTGCAGCCTTATGATTTCTAGATTTACTCAAATAAAAGTCAATCGTATTTCCTTCAGAATCAACAGCACGATATAAATACATCCATTGTCTTTTTACTTTTATATATGTTTCGTCCACTCTCCATGAGTTATTCGTTTGTTTGAGATGACGTCGAATTCGTTTATCAAACTCCGGTCCATATTGATGTACCCATCGCATAATAGTTGTATGAGCCAGGAATAACCCTCGTTCCTCCATCATTTCCACCAAATCACGAAAGCTTAAGTTGTACCGTAGGTACCAACGTACAGTTAACAAGATGATGTCTGGTTGATAATGTTTCCACTTAAATAAATTCTCCTTTTCTATACTGATCACACACCTTTTATAGAGTAGTACTATCAGTATTTCCAAGTTTGATAGACCATTTTCATCTACTTCAAAGTTTTTGCACCAGAACCGTTTAAGATGATATCGTACTTTCTCTTCTAATTGAGGTCCATATCGATGAACCCAGCGCATAATTGTTGTGTGAGCGATTGATAATCCTCGTTCTTCCATCATTTCCACCAGGTTACGAAAGCTCAAATTGTACCGCAGGTACCATCTTACTGTTAATAAGATCAGTTCAGGCTGATAATGTTTCCACTTGAATAGATTTTGCTCTTCCATACCAATCACATCCTTTTTGAAAGTACTAGTATCAGTATGTCCAAGTTTGATAGACATTTTTCATATACTTCAAAGTTTTTGCACCAGAACCCAACGAAACGACAAGCCTTTTGTAAACATTTATATGTAATTATAGACATAATAAATAATAAAAAGTTCAGCAATACATAATTGCTGAACTTTTTATTATTTATTTTTCCCTATTCTTCCTAAACTATCTTTAATAGTTGTTTCCCCAAGTTGAGTATATAACAAAGCTGTATCGGAGTCTAAGTCATTAAATAAGGATTGAATTAGTTGTCCATGATTAGTTATTACTAATTGGACGAACATGAGGTTTGATATAAATAATTGGATCATTCACATTATATTTACTATTTCTATTAAAATACAAATTTATTATCATTTCTCTTATCTACGGATAGGTATTGATTAATAAATTAAAAGCACCTAAAAAATTTTCCTTTGCAATATAAGCCATCGGAAAAGATTCCCTACGGTAATTTTTTAATTTTTTATAAGGGATTAGAGCTCTATAGCCCATTATCATTTCAAATTCGTCCTTTTCTAAACATCTTTTTCCAAATCTATAGATGTGCCTCCTGCCAAATCCAAATTGCAGTTCTATATTTAATATATTTATTTCACTCTTCCTTTATTGCAATCAGAAGTATTACAGAATTTACGATACAGGAAAGCCCACGCAGGACTTTAGTCCGTCTTTAGACGTGGGATGCAAGTATCGTTTTTGCGTAGCAAAACATGGTATACTTTATTCATAGTCATACAAAAGACTCTAAAACGACTGTTCTCTGAAAACAGAATACATATGAGGTTGGGGTAGCAAATTCTTCTACTCCATAAAATGTATTAAGTCGTCATGCAAAAGACGTAAAAACATTTGAGAACCAACAATCTGTACGGTATGGTCACAGTACCGTAGCCCACGAACCTATATGGTCTGTTGTGGGAGTGGTGATGGCACACCGCAATCTTGCACGTCAGCGATACCAGAAATGGACTTCGCCTTTGGTAGCAAGAATCCCATTGATATTAGTCAGCTGGCCCCTTTAGGGGGGAGTGTCAAATCCTAACTCTTCTAATGATACAAGGGAGATTTATCCTCTATAAACCTAATTCTTCTCCCCAAATTGAAACTTTTTCAAGATGATATGCTAATAATTCGCAACCAGAACGGTTATTGAATATTCTTCGTAACTGAGTATGCAGCCCCTTTTCTAATGTTCTCTGCAAATACGCCATTTTATAAAGATCAATTGGAGCTGTTTTAAATTCAATCCCATTCTTCTGCATTTGTTTTGTATATAAATTCACACAATGCGTGCGAATCTCTTCTGCATTGCTCTGCCAATCTTTTCTAAAGCCTAATAATATTTCGACTAAAACAACCATATCAAACCAGACGGGTCCGTATTTAATAGACTCCCAATCGATAAACTGAATATTCCATGGAGCATCTAGTGTCACATTATTACTACATATATTTTGCATATGAAGGTCTCCATGTGTTATAGATGAACCGTTTTCAAATAGTTCTGGAAAAAAATCCGGTCCCTTCTGACACAGTTTTATTAGCGATTTATGATAGGGTTTAATGGTCTCACTTACCCTATCGTCTTGCACTGCATCATCGAGAAAAGTAATCGTTCTTCCAATGTATTTAGATCGACCACTTCTCATTTTACTTGATTCATAAATGGGGAGCCATTCATTCCAAATATTTTTATATTTTTTCAAATTGTCTTCAAATGTGTGTGCGTGAAGTTTTGCAACAGTGGGGATAATATGTTCTAAATGTTTTGGGGAGAAAGTAATCTGGCCGCGTACTTGCTGGACAAACTCCATGAATATCCAGGTTTCAGTTCCTTTTTTTTCAATATAATATATTTGAGGAAGAAACTCTTTCAATATCGGATACGCTTTTTGATATACTTGAATCTCTACTTCATTTCTGTAGCTTGTTGAATTATATACTTTTAAAATAATGGGATAGTTTTTCATTTTTTTTCGAAGAAATAATTTGTAGATACTAGTTCTTGTTGTTGATTTCAGACATTCAATTTTAGCAGGATCTATTGCTACCCTTTCACCCATTGAATAAGAGATTTTATCTGAAATTCTAAACTTCTTTAAATAATAGGATAATTCTTTTGCTTCATACAATGATTTCATTCCTTCCATTTTCATTTTCGTTTCCATACATTCCTCAAATGCGACCATGCGCTTCTAATAAATGGCATCGGATCGTCCCACGCAAAAAGAGCGAACTCTTTTTTTCCTCGCAAGCCTTCATAAAAATCTTGCCATGTCATTTCAGCTCTTTTTTTCTTGTCACGGAACGTTAAATAATACCGCACAAGATAAATCCATTTGATACCGTCTCTTTGTTTAAGTCTTGGCGCTGGGTTTTGCTTGGTTAGATATAAATAATACATATAAGCAAAATCGATGCCTGCAGATTCTGTTAGGCTATGAGTTAACCAAAAACGGGGATTGATTTCAATAAACTTATAAACATCATCTCGCGGGTCCTTTTTAAACTCTGCCATGCCAATACCTTTAAGTTGTATTTTTTTAAAAAGAGGTAAACATACATCCACTAGTTCTGGAATCTGTTTACTAACAATATGAGCTCCTGTTCCAAAGTCAGCTGGAAATTGATGGTTCTTTTGCAAAGAAAATAATGCTAATAGCTCCATATTGTCGTCATAAAAAGTAGCCACTTTATAAAAATGCTGATTGTCTCCAGGAATGATTTCCTGAGCGATGAGCTTTCCATGCTGTCGGTACAATTCATACTCATTTCTTAGTTGATCTGGATTTTTTATAAATATAGCCTTTTTATTTATTTTTTTTCGAAACTTATGGCCCAAAGTCGGCTTTAATATACATGGAAAACCGAGGTTCAATATTGCTTCTTCTAACTGTCCTTTATGTTCAATCACATATGTTTTCGGGCATGGAATATTATGCTTCACAGCCAGTTCATACATTTTATGTTTATCTAGTATTGTTTCAATTAATGAATGCTCAGGAAACAAAAATAAATAGTAGTTAGACAGCTCCGCTCGATATTTTGAAATAAATACCACATAATCATCCGCACCCGTATACAAAACTGGTTTCAATTTTAATTCTTTAGCCAAGTGGATTAAAAAAGTTAATAATTCCTTTTCTTCCGATAACGGACTTGGACATACTCCGCATGAAGCAAGGCGTGATCTCCCTATCTTATAAGGCCCCTCTACATCAAACGCATAAACTTTAATTCCTTTTCTCGCTAAACTTCTAATAATTCCAACTCCATTGGCACTTAAGTCCAGTACAACTGCACTGTGTTCATGATACATAGAATCCTTCCTCACTTAAATATCTTTGTAGATTTTTTCGATATGAGCTATCATTGTCTCTCTAGTTAAATATTTTTTAGCGAAGTTTCTTGCATTTTCACCTAACTTCTCCCGATCTTGCTGGTTTTCAATAACGAACTTTAATGCGTGTTTTAGTTTATTTACATCTCCTACATCTACTAGAATACCTGTCTTCTCGTGATGCACTAATTCAGGTATTCCTCCCGATGTTGTCGAAATAACACAAGCTCCACTATGCATGGCCTCAATAATAGAAATAGGCAGACTATCATTTAGAGTTGGAAGTACAAAAATATCGGTTTTACTTAAAATGTTTGGTACATCATCTCTTTCCCCTAAAAACTCCACCATGGAAAGATTCAAAGAAGCAACTTGCTTTTCTAACGCATCTCTCATCTCGCCATCTCCGACAATAAGCACCTTAATGTTTTCAGTATATTTCCTTTCCATCTGTGAAAGTGCATCAAATAATACTTTATGACCTTTTCTTGGTCCTAATCTCGCCACACATGTAATAACGATTTTTTTCTGTGCCAATGTATTTTTCACATCATACTTCTCAGGATAATCAATACCCGTAAGCACAGTTGTCATTTTCTCTTGCTTTGCCCCCAGTTGCATTAACGGTTGACGAAATGAATCACTGAGAATAATAAGATGATTGGCAAATTCAATAGCTTTACTTTCTAATGTTTTATAATAGGCTTCTTCTAGTGAATCTTTTTCAAATATACCAAATTTCACTCGGTTAAAAGTAAACATCCCATGAGGTGTAAATAGCAAAGGTTTCTTATAAAGTCGATTGATTCTTCCCAATATATTGGCTGTAAACAAATCTTGCGCATGAAAAACATCATATTTTTTTAAGTTGATATTTTTAAGCAACATCATTTCGTAGATATACATACGTCTGCAATTTCTCAAAATCGTGGTATTATAGCTTCCATAACGTGCAGAAAAGAAATTTTTCAATTCTGGAACAACCTTTTTACGCATGTTTCTTACTTCGCTCGTAAGAAATTGATTAGGAGATATAATATCGACTTTATGGCCCAATTTTTTTAAACCTTCTCTAAGTGCTGTAATATAATTAGATAACCCCCCCGTATGAGGATAATCCCAAAACGTAGCAATTAATATAGAAAGTCTTCTTTTCTTTGAAGTCACCTTTGGCTTTGCATTTACATATCGTTCTCTCGTTGCATTTTTCTTTTTAGGTGATGAAGGTGAATGCATTCCAAAATATTTATCCATCGCTTCGATTACATAGGAATACGGAAACATACTCTCATTTCTCATTGCCAGATCCTCCTTATCACTTCGAACGCTTCAGCGTATGGTACGCCAATCGTCATACCCCTAACCCTTCCTAAATGCTGAACGCCTTCATACGAACGAGGATGAGGAAAATCTCTCATTTCTACATCATAATGTTTGAGCGCCGCAATCTTTGAATCCATTTGATCTGTAATATTAACAAAATAATTAGGTTTGAAAACTTTATCATTTGTATAGACATTCCACTCACTAGAGGAAACCGTTTCAAACGTAATTAATTCTATCGGATTTCGTTTAGGTAGAGGTCGCGTTGCGGTCAAAACCGCTTGAAAGGTAATTAGATGATCAATGTTGACATCTCCATAATGGTGGGTGAAAATTTTACTTGGTTTATAGTTCTGTATTAATTGTTCTAATTCTTTCGTTAATTGATGCAACGGAATTAATTCCAATTCTAAATTAGGATGATTGAGGAATATCACTTCTTCAATACCAATTTCTTTATTTGCATCCTTGCCTAGTTGATGTATCCGATCCGCTTCCTCCCTTCTTCCTGAAGCAATAATTATTGAAATAACCCGGTGGCCATTCTCCACTAATCTTTTTAAAGTCCCTCCAGATCCTAATAACTCATCATCGGGGTGAGCACCAATAACTAAAACACACTCTCTCATAACTCTTATCCCTCCCTATACGACCTAATCCTAATGTATGAATGATGCTACAAAAAGAAACTGGCATTAGCGGAAATACCGCTTCATTGTTTGCCATCTTTTCATACCCTTGCCAGTCTATCTCCGCCCTAACTTCTTTACTCCCCCAACAATTTTATGATATAAGGGGTACTACCCCATGCCCATCAAGCTAACCGAGTAAATTACTAGATATGAAACGATCCTTGTTTTAAAACTAGCAATTGATAGAAAAGTAGGCATGCTAAAGAAGCCTATTAAAACGTGATTTTTTCGCTAGGCAGCTTGTCTATGATTCACCGTCGTTTTATACACAATCCCTAGAATATCAAAGACGGTCATCTTCTTATACCGATGACATTTACGACCATTCTTTTTGAGCAGCAGATAAAGACGATGCAGAATTTTTAAAAGTTCTTCTGTGCCAGCGGCTATCGCTTGAAACAGTAAAAGAAAGTAATCTTTAATCATATAAATCGCTTTGTATTCACTCAGTTCCTGCTTTGTCTTTTCAAGCAGAAACTGTCGTATTTGAAACATCGTAGAAGAACAGAGGAGAATGCCGATGAGTTGTCCATATAAATGACACTCTAGGCGTTCTCTTTTAATATTTTTACATTCATCAATTTCAAAAAATGACTTCCACGTTTTAAACAAAATTTCAATCTTCTATTCTTATTTTTCTACTTTACTTATGTAATGGTTTAGACTAATGAATAGCTTTTATTTAGAAAAAGCAAATGTACCCACTGTTAAAATAAAGAGGAGAAAACTTAATAAACCCTAGTGTTCATGTAATCTCTAGGAGTGTAAACCATGAAGTTTTTCAAAAAAATAATCAATTTCCTTAATAAACTAAAGAACAAATGGAAAGAAGATGATTATGAAGGCATATCTGATTATGAGAGGGAACTTATAGAAAAAATTCCAACCCAAAATCCATATGGACTAATAGGGATGGTTATGGGTGGAGTTTCATTTATATTCGGTTACGCATTTGTAATCATGCCCATATTCACAATTATTTTATGTATAGTAACTTTCTTTACTTTTGACAAGGAAAAAGAAGATAATCCTATGACTTTCGTTGTGGGTATTATGTTGTCACTGTTGAGTATATGTATGTATATTCAAGGAGACTCTCACCAAATAGAACTATAAATAACTGATAACAATGAATATATTAATGTACCCCTTCAGAAGTACCGAAGGGGCTTTTCAGTTTATATGTGTCAATCTATTGAAAATGTTATCAAAAATGTAAGCAAAAAGTTATAAAATCCGACTAATGGCTATTCCTAAAATAAGAAACCACTTATACAATTTAAATCCCTTTTACTTTACGTAAAATTCGCTCAACTACTTGGGATATACCAAATGAATTTTGTAAATAATAAGATTGTTAAACAAGAAATTGAGGAGGACTTGTATACTAAATCATAACAAAGCTAAAGAAAATTCGGATTCTATTTTGAAACCTGATTTTGTTGGAACTGATGCAAACAAAGTAAAACAAGAAATTCAAAAAGATGTAAGTGAAGGACAAGGGGCAATGACTTCCCGAGAGGCAGGGGCAATGCGAGATTAAGAAAACACCTTGAGTGGTTCTGTTATTCTTCTGCTTCAAAATTTCAATTTGTAATTAAGTTTAAGACAAAAAGGAATTGAGTGGTTCAGACTCAATTCCTTTAGTGAATCCTTTTGTAAACGAATACATTTGTAAGAGAATCCGGCTTTGTGTAGGGTTACTTTGCTTGCAACATGAAATATAGAACCTTATATGCCATTTTTCTTATTTTGGGGGTATTTACCTTTATTAGCTTGATGACGATGGGGGTACTGCCCGCAAAAAGAGAGAGAAAATAATCTTGTATTAGGATTTACATGTATATTTATTCATTTTTATAATGAATTTTAGAAGGGAATAATTAAGAAGCTAAATGAAAGTTTCAATATAAAAACGTTATACACAAGATAATCTGTTTTTTATCGATGTTCCGCCCATCTATTATAAACAGAAGAACGTATATTTTTCACATAGTTCAGAAAATCTTGTGATAGTCCAAATTTCTTAAACCCTTTTAACAACTTCGTAGGAACCTCACTATTTGAAGTAAAAGCTCTTTTATGGTCAATGACTTTTAACTGACCTTCTTCATTTATTAACACATGCCTTACTTCCGTGTCCCACCTGGTAAATCCAATCTTTTTTAATTCATCCAACATTATTAATATCCTTTCAGTTAGTTCTTCTGTAATTTGTTTTTCTTTTTTCAAGTGACGTGCAAGTGAAATTCCTTGTATATACTCCATGATAATATAATTTTCTCCATATCCATAAAGTCTTGGAATAATAGGTGATGATTGCCCAATTACTAGAGCTCTCAACTCTTTTTTTTGAGTTTCTTCCAGGAAAAATATTTTTACGCATTTATCATGGCTTAATTGGTATACTTCTCCATCTTTTCCGTCTCCAATGAGCTTATATTCCACTAAATCTCTTCTACTTATTTTTCTTTTATTAAAGTATTTGTTCATTTTATATCTCCTTAATAAGTATTTCTTGATTTTGCAGTAGTCTCATCTCACATTCTATGATTCATCACTTACATATGTAACCTAGACCAGTATGTATTTTTATTTGAATAATTATTTTTGTAATGTTTTTTGTATCAAGATTTTTAAAAACAATTTCATATCAAGATGTTACTTTCTCTTTAAAGATAATATTTTGCTTTTGATTTCAGACCACTAGGATCTCTTTTATATTTTTAAAATTTTATCTGAACCCATTCGCTAATCTCATGTTTCGAAAAACTATGATTAGGTATAAGGTGTGATCTCAATTGATATTAATTTATACATTTTAATATAATGAATTAAAGGTTTTTAATAAAATGCTCATTCATTGGAAACGTACATATAATAATCATAGTCACCTCAGTATTAGTTGTTGAGTACCTTTTAAAGTACTCTTTATTTTTCAAAGGTACTCAACATTTTCATAAAGTTAGGGCGTATGATATTTGCTTCATAATTATTTTTTCTTCTTACTCTTCATATGAAAGTACATATTTTAACATGAGCTGAATACATGTGTTCTTTCTATTTATTACTAAATAACAATTTTATTGATTTCCTTGAACTTTTAAACGCGACAAACATATAATATTCCATCACGTTTATAGACTTCCTTTTTCAAGAGTACATATTAAATATGTACTCTTGTTCTTTTGTTATTGGGACAAAGCTATTCCATGCTTTTATTAGCTAAAAAATCCTTCTTTGAATGATTAACTGTAAAATTTTCCATTCGCATAACCCTAAAATTTGAAATCGTACTATAATAACAAAAGAGGCATTCTATGTTTTGAAGTACATTTACAAGGAGGTATATTACATGACAGTAATCACTAAACTTAAACAAATTATTGCTGGATTAAAGAGTGCTCAAGCATGCCTAGAAGGATTTGTTCTTGATACTGATAACAAGCAAGCAAAACAATTATATATAGGTGCAGCACAACAAACTCAAGAAATTATTGAACCTTTAAATCCTCGACTTCAGCAAATTGAACAGGAAGAGCCTCAGTATAAGTAAAAACATAATACCTTTCACATAAAATATCGTTCATATGGAAGCGTGCTGAGATTAGATAACAATTATCAAAATGATGATTGCAATTAATAGGTCTCACCACATCACCTCTTTAGATATTTGTCCTTTCTTCTCTAACTTAGACAAACCTGATTGGAATCCTTTAAGTATCCCGAATATGGACGATATATATGGTATGCATCCTCTTTATTTAAATACAGAGCAGTTGAAACAGGGGTTCTCCAACTATTATGGATACTTGTAGTGAAAAAGTCATATAGACAAATTCAACTGTACGGATTCTATGCTAAAGAAAATATGTAAATTTTTAGTTCATCACCAAAAGACAGGATAACATTTGGATAGATGTACACTCCATTCTGAGTGGACACTTAGAGTGTACTAAAATTGATTCATTTGCAAAATATCAATCCCATGTTACGGTGATGAACCAAATTTTTGCTTCTCATCCATCCCATCTTATTAGGTTCTTTATAAACAAAAAAAGAGTGCTGTGAAGAAATGCACTCATGCAAAGGACTTTACCAATCCTTACGCTTATCACAATCACAGTCACGATCATGATTACGTCTACGACGACATTCATCACAATCACAGTCGTGGTCACGTCTACAACGACGGTCATCACAATCTCTATGTCTGCGTCTGCAGAACATTAAATCATCCCAAAATCTATCACAATCTCGGAAACGTCTGAAATTACAATTACATTCCATAAATATAATTACCTCCTCTTAACTCTAGGATTCATCATATTCTATGCTAAAAAACAAAAACGGCTTGTTTACTAGTCTACTTTCTGCATTTTAAAGTAATAATATTATTATCTAATCTTTAAGTTTCAAATCTATTTCACCCCTTATCTTTCCCTAACAACAAACAAGACGCCATCCAAATCATGGCAGCGCCTACGATAATTGCTATACACTTAATCAAACTCATTTATCCTCACATTATTTATTTCTTTGCTTCCATACCCCATTCTCTTTACGATAAGTATTCTTTCCATTCATGAAGTCAGCTGTATTACCAGGAATGCTATATTTTTTGTTGTTTTTCTTAGCCTTCTTCTTCAGCCTCTTTTCTTCTTGAACAGCTTGCAAATCCGCATTCCACTATTTCAACAAATCCTTTTCACGTCGCATCGAATTTGTACCCCTTGGATTAAAATGTGAACCAAATCACTAGATTCTACCTATTTATATAGATATCCTTTAATCCAAATGTCCATTTTGTTCAAATTTAAAAGAGCACCCATACCGTGGGTGCTCTTAATGTGATAAGGAGTTTCCTATGGGTATTGAATGAGACATGAAAAACTTGTCCCACAATTCAATATATGCATGTCCTTATCAAAAGGTGAAATATAAAGAGTACCCGCCATTAGGTACCCTTCAAAAAATAAGTATGGCGCTCCAAGTTTCATCTCATATGATAACTCGTCCCACGAATCCATTATATGCCTGTCTGATTAGAATTTTCACTGGTTTAATGTGTAATTTCTATATAACAAAGAAAAAGCCATCACCGAAAGGTGACAGCTCCTCAAAGGGGAAGAGAGATAAAAAATGGCAATAAATATCTCTTCAAGCCTCTGGTATTCTAGATACTCTCGGGCTTCTCCAAGCCGCCGTATCAACTAGTATGACTACACGCTCTGTGTTCGGTGACTGGGAGAAGACTAAGAATCTTCTCGTTTACACTCCGTAGAGCTTGCTCAATACTTCGGCTACTTAATGTCATTTTCACCTTTGCTGGCCTATGTCGAAATCTAAAGGATCTATATAATATCCAAGACGTATATGTTTCTTCCGACGCCTTGTTTGGACTAACGTATTTTCAAGGGAGCGGAGAGGGGGCTCCGCTCCGTTAGCTCAAACAAAGGGCGGAAGCTCTCTGCTCGCTACATCAATAAAGATCGTGAGTAATTACTGATGTACTTGGTAAAACATTATTGTTCTTAAAATTTAATGTAAGTATCATTCAATCATAAGCAACCACCCCCATTCCATTTTCAAGAACCGACATACAAGAGAGTAATAGACTTATATTTATTATCAACCCAGAGGACGCATTCCGAGCTGATCGATAAATACAAATAATTTCGGGAAGCTCTTATCCCCTCTAGCCTCCACGTCACCGAGTAACTTTATTATAATGGGAACGCTATTCCCAAAACGTATTCTCTTTTCAAAGAACTGTTTATAGGAATAGCTTACCGTTGATTTCATTTGCAAAAACTCCCCAAAAAATACGCTATTTCTCTGCATTTTCTCTACCATTTTTAAATGATTCCTAATGTAGTAGCAATCAATTTAATGGCACTCTTCTTCTTCTCGTAAAAGTATGAGTTTTTCATCATCAGTTCATTTTGTACGAACGAATCTTTAACTGGTTTATTAACTAAGAACTTCATAGTAATGATGTTTCTTTCATCTTCATCTAAGATATTGTTTAATGTCTTTTCTATTTGCTGCACCTTCATCCTACTCGTCACTCTTGAATCACGTAACTCAGGAAACAAACTGATCCCTTCCTGTTCCACTTCATTATTGAATCGCATCTTTAATGCACGGTATTCCTTTAAGATGCTGACTACTTCCTTTTGTACTTTCTTGTCATCGATTGCTGGTAATAATGTTAATTGTCTCTCCATGAAGGAATCCCCTTATTTCAAATTTTGGTTTTTACATTCACATCAGGTACGTGAAATTTTAATACCTCTTTGTTGAATAAGGGAACCATGCATAGCGAGTAGCCCCCACCATCCACTCTGCATGGTTCCGTTATCCATTAGGCCTTTAATAATTTGTGTTTCTTGTTGGCCAACTTCGCTTTTGCTGCTTCGATGTTATTCGTTACCCTTTTATGGTCCTGATCGAATTGAATCATTCTATCAAACATAACTGGAGATACTGCTTCATCAATGTATTGTAAGTAATCAACTGGCGCTCGTTCTGTCTGATCTACTAAGTATCCATAAATATCAAAGTCTGCTCTCGGTATCGACTTCTTACCTTTTGGTTGCTGCGACATCCTTACATAAGATTGAATGACTGATAGTGATACCGCGAATATTGACTGGTCCTTGCTAAACCCAATAAGGAAGAAACAAATTGCTCCCATCTTCTCTGCTTTCTCAAAGTAGTCTAACTGGTGCTGTGCAATGTTCTTTAAATCAAAGCGTGTAGCACTCTCTGTAGACTTCGCTTCAAATGCAACAGCTCTTCCCTTATACACGCCGTCATAGTCTACTGTACTTTTAGCTTCATAGAATCTATTTAGCACACGGCCACCTTTACTCTTTAACACCTTCACAGGAGTTGGACGCTTGTTTATAAGTGCCACTCCCCCTCTTTGATACATTTCATTAGCTAGATTGATAAGCATTTCAAATGCCATTCCACGGTTACCTTGTCCCATTTTGATTCCTCGCTTTCTATTCAAAGGATTATTTTGTTGTGTTTTCTAACAAAATTCATTTCAAAATTTTCAGATTCAAATGAACCCCTAGACGCATACACCATATACTAATTTAAATACTTTTTAGAAAAGCAGGTGAAACCTATGCCATCTGTTGTTGGAAGTCTGGTTGTACAAAATAGTAACGGTTCTTTCAACTTAGGTGATTTTTATAACGTTTCTCCAAAGGAAAATACAAAAGCTTATAATGGTTCAGGTTCATCAATTGTTGCTTTTGTTGCCAATACATTTAGCGGTGTTAGTGCAACAAACACATTCGATTCTGATGTTGCAGACCAAAATCAAGTTGGAACAGTCTAAAATTAATCATTTCCCTCTATCCCCTGAATAAAACTCAATATTCCGTCAATAATGTAGACAACCCATTCTCCAATTCCTCTGGAGGCGAGCAGTTAGCTTTTGCTAGCTGTTCTTTTGTTTTCACCATTTAAGTAGGGGTTGAATATATTAAATTCTACCTCTCTTTATAACGTGAGCTGGCCACTTACGCTATTTTTACAAAGGGCACTAATTGATAGTGCTTTTTTTACTTTTAAGTCTAGCTACCAAATAGCGTTTTTGTTTAAAATAATAGATCTAAACCAATCGGACACATTTACCAGTTTATTTAACACAACATTCATGTTAAAATCCCTTGCGAGTATGACATAACTCAACCTTATGAAGTCCTGTAACATTTCCTCAGGGCTTCTTTTTTCAACAAGCCGTTAGTTAATTGTGCTGACTACCTTGATGTACAAAATAAGGATCTTGTTCTATTTTTTTATTTAAAACATATATATCAAAATGGTGGTAAGTAATTATCTTGATCATTGAATAATTCTTATTCTGGCACCTATACGAGGTGCTCTTTTTTGATTCTTACAAAATAACTATTTTGTTAAATTTATAAAATACAATCACTTGCCCACTTCACTTTACACTCCCCCTATATTTATTATTGATATTAAAATCTTTTCAGAGGTGAAAATATAATGGATGAATTTCTGTTTTCCGCTGCTCTAAACCCAGATTCAATCGATTCAACAGGGCCGACTGGTCCTACTGGACCGTCTGGAATTGGAATTACTGGTCCTACCGGCGACGCTGGACCTACTGGACCTTCCGGAATTGGAATTACTGGCCCTATCGGCGACACCGGTCCTACTGGACCTTCCGGAATTGGAATTATTGGTCCTACCGGCGACACTGGACCTACTGGACCTTCCGGAATTGGAATTACTGGTCCTACCGGCGACACTGGACCTACTGGACCTTCCGGAATTGGAATTACTGGTCCTATCGGCGACACTGGACCTACTGGACCTTCCGGAATTGGAATTACTGGCCCTACCGGCGACACCGGACCTACTGGACCTTCCGGAATTGGAATTACTGGTCCTACCGGCAATACCGGTCCTACTGGTGTTACTGGATTGATTGGACCGACTGGCCGCAGAGGAGTTATCGGTGCTACTGGGCCGACTGGACCGACTGGACCGGGAGCTATAGAATCTGCATTCAGGGCAAATATAGGAACTGATGAACAATTTACTGTTGCTTTTACCTCTCAAACTGTAAATTTCACAACTGAACTCTTTGATTTTAATAATGAATATGATGGTATAAATACTTTTACAGCCAAACAAGAAGGTGTATACCAAATTAATGCAAATTTGACATTTGAACCTGTATTCGTTCAGCCTTTTGTGGGAATATTAGATTTATTTGTCAATGACACTTCCGTTTATCGAGATATAAAAGACGATGTTACTAGTTTCAGCGTATCCACTATCTATGGATTACATCCAGGTGATACCGTAAGAGTAGTATTTCTT
Source organism: Bacillus cereus group sp. BfR-BA-01383 (assembly GCF_022663495.1). Lineage (NCBI taxonomy): Bacteria > Bacillati > Bacillota > Bacilli > Caryophanales > Bacillaceae > Bacillus > Bacillus cereus group sp. BfR-BA-01383. Next base: position 1,872 of record NZ_JAKUFP010000005.1, on the reverse strand, counting down.
GCTACTATAAAAGGTAGAATTTTAGCTTTACCGACTCCATCAATGCTTAGTTTTTCTGCAGCAAGATTCCCACTTACAAGTCCTATCCCTTAAGTTCTTACCATTTTCTATACCCATAATGATAAATGAAGGGGAATTTCTAATAACATAATTTATATAAACAAAAATTCCCTTTCTATATTTTAGAAAGCCTCTTCAAAATTTTTAAATACATTTAGCAATAAAATAACGCTTTTATATGAAAGTCGTACACATTTTTGACACATCAACCATCACAATTACTTGAAAACTCGTGATAATATTAATTCGTCGAATACGCCAAATTTCGACACCGTACAACAATAATATCTCTCCTATAAAATCCCTGTCCCCGCAGGGATTTTCTCTTTTATTCATTACTTTTTGTTGCACTGAATTCCCATCCTGAATAAAATTCAAAATTGGTCTTACTTTACTCCTGTCGATCCAAACCCGTTATTGCCTCTTTCACTATCCGATAACCACGCGTAACTTTGTATCACACGTCATAGCACTATGCCTCCTAATCCAAATGCATTATCTCTTCTAAGGTTCTATCCGAAATATAAGTGGTAATAATTTGTATCTTTCCGAATTTCTTTTTAGCCATTCCTATAGCTTCGCCCTCGGACCCCGCCTCAATCCAACGAAGCTTCCACTTCTCATCTTTGTCATAAAACTCTATTGAGTACGTCATAACGCTATTACGCTGCAAGAACCTCTCTGACGTACTTTTTGCTGCATAGTCAAAACTTCCCACAACATCCTCAAGTGTTAGTTGTTTCATGCCCCTAACCCCATTGGGCGAGATTTTATCTTGCTCTTATCCGCCCGGTCCATGATTAATGCTACGATTTCTAATTGATGTCTTCCCATCTCTACTGCAATTTCAATGAAACTTTTATCTTCTTCCCACATTTCTTGGAATCGAATCACTTCACTCTCATCGAATAACAAGTCCAAATCTTCTAACGCTACATACATGTTACGACGCGATTTCTTCATGTACTTCCTTTGCTGTGCTGCGATTGTGTAATTCTCCTTTTCCAAATCCTTCCCAAGTCTCGGCATCCCATTCCTCCTCCAGTTGTAATTGATGAATTTCTCTTAGTTCGGCCATAACGGCATGACGTCTTCTATCCGATTCTTCAGGTGTAATATTCCCTGCCTCGCAAATACATGGCCCAAATTGATATATTTCCGTTCCCATATCGTTTCTGATTACTCCTGTTCCGTTACATGCACACATCTTAATTCCCCCTTAGAATGGTAGCACCTTTCTTCTGTAATCCTTTGTATCTTTGAAAACAAGCGCTTTAAAGTTATTGAAAATACGCGATACAATTCGTTCATCATATGCGCCTTCTAAACGCTCTCCTGTAAGGTTTGTCGTGAAGATAGATATTGGTTTATTGATGCATTAAACGCCTACTATGGAGGCGGAGAAGAAGCCACCGTATCAGATAAAATAATTAATATTATGGCAATGTCCGGAGTTTCTGGTGGTGTAATCAAGTAAATTAGAAATATAGATTTGAACCATATTTCTCAATGAACAATATAACTTAACATGGTAAAATAATATTTGGATGGGAGTCCAATACATATTATTAAAATTAAGATGGTTCAAGTCGGAGGAAGGCACCTTAGGGGGGCTGGTGCAAAAATAAAATAAAAGAGAATAAAGCGCATGTATTCCTAACGGAATCGTATCTTATGCTACCAGTCCAAACAATTGATGGATGAATTTTTTCTGGTTTTGAACAGACTGGTCCCGTAAATCAATCTGTTCTTTTTTAATCATATGCATAGCTTCTACTCCAGAAAGAATGGATGTAGCTGTGTCAAAACATT